>JABXHP010000222.1 GCA_013373575.1 Oceanospirillaceae bacterium
GGGCCTGTATGCTAATATACCGGCCCTTGAGAGTAACACAATACACTGTTTTGACTCGGCTCATTCAATTTGAGCCTCGGCTGGAAGTTTTAGATCATGGAATCGCTATATATTTGGATGACTGAGCAGGGATATGACCCCTCAATTGTGCCCTGGATTATCGGGGGTGTTGTCTTCCTAATAATGCTGTTTATCTGGCAGCTGCTTAAATCTGAGAAACCTGAAGTCACCGCAGATGCGCAATCTGACGAACAGAAGCAGGTTGCTGCTGAAGAGCCATCCGAGCCCGCAGCTGCGCCGGTTGAGTCGGTAGAGGCGAAAGCGGAGCCCGAAACGGTTTCCGCGAAGGAGGCTGATACTGCTCCTGCCGAGGTGCCTGCTGAACCCGTTGCTGAGTTCGAAGCCGAAGTTGCCCCTGTTAAGGAGGAGCCTTCTGTGTCGGCGTCAGATAACGACGCCAGTGAGCAAGAAGGTGAATCTGTTGCGCAGACTCAACCAGAGTCCGAAACTGTTTCAGAGCCAGAGCCACAGAAGAGTTTCTTTGATCGAGTCCGTTCAGGTCTCACGCGCACCAAGCAGGGCCTGACGCAACAAATCAACTCGCTCTTCGCCGGTTCGCCTGAAATTGACGAAGATCTAATCGAAGAGATTGAGACGCTTCTGCTTATGGCAGACGTTGGGGTTGAAGCGACCACCAGTATCATCAGTCAGCTCGAAGACCGCATCAATGAAGAGAAGCTCGATTCCGGGGAAGCAGTTCAAGCCGCTCTGCGTGAAATACTCGCTGACCTACTGGTCGGTGTGGAGCAGCCACTAGAGCTACAGAGTGATAAGAAGCCCACGGTCATCTTAATGGTAGGCGTTAACGGCGTTGGAAAGACGACCACAATCGGCAAGCTTGCCAAACGTTACCAGAGCGAGGGTAAGAAGGTTATGCTGGCCGCCGGTGACACCTTCCGTGCAGCTGCAGTAGAGCAGTTGCAGGTGTGGGGCGAGCGCAATAAGGTTCCAGTTGTCGCGCAGCACACAGGAGCAGATTCAGCATCAGTACTCTTCGATGCGCTTCAGTCAGCCCAAGCCAAGGGCGTCGATGTCCTGATAGCCGATACCGCCGGTCGTCTGCAGAACAAAGACAACCTGATGCAGGAGCTGCAGAAGGTGGTTCGTGTGATGCAGAAGATCGACCCGAGTGCACCACATGAGGTGATGCTGGTTCTCGATGCTGGCACGGGTCAGAATGCCGTTAGCCAAGCACGTCTGTTCGGCGAAGCTGTTGGGGTTACCGGTATCAGCCTAACTAAGCTCGATGGCACAGCGAAGGGCGGTATTATCTTCGCTATCGCTAAGCAGTTTGGCTTGCCGATTCGTTTTATCGGTGTCGGTGAACAGATCGATGACCTGCGCCCCTTCGAAGCTAAAGCTTTCGTAGACGCGCTGTTTGATTAACGCTTAGTATGGCAGCGATTCGATTCACCTCGGTCAGTAAGCGTTATGACAACGGTCATGACGCACTGCGCGCGGTCGACTTCGAATTGGAGTCTGGCGAGATGGTTTTTCTTACCGGTCACTCAGGAGCCGGTAAGAGCACCCTGTTGAAGCTTCTCACGTTGGTAGAGCGCCCAAGTCGGGGTGAGGTGTGGGTGGGCGAGCAGAACCTCGCTAGCCTCCGTAAACATCAAATTTCGCATTACCGCCGCTCGCTGGGCGTGGTCTATCAGAATCACCGTCTGCTTGCGGATCGCTCAGTATTCCAAAATATCGCTCTGCCACTGCAGATAGCAGGTTACTCCGAGGACGATATAGGCCGAAGAGTGAGAGCCGCGCTGGACAGAGTCGGGCTGTTGTCAGCAGAAAATGCAAACCCGATGGCTCTCTCCGGTGGAGAGCAACAACGTATCGGTATTGCACGGGCAATTGTTCATAAGCCTCGCCTGCTTATCGCCGACGAGCCAACAGGTAACCTGGATCCGCGGCTATCGGTCGATATCATGCAACTGTTTGAACAGTTCAACCGAGTCGGTACAACAGTGCTCATCGCAACCCATGATGTAGCATTGATTAAGCGCATGAAGCATCGTGTGCTGATTCTCGATAAGGGACGGATGCGCAATGTCTAAACGGGCGCAGTCTAGTGCGCGTGGCGCGAGCGGACACCGTATTACTCGGGTTGACCTCCTTAAACACTGGCTCGCACGCCACCGTTATGAAGCTACGGAAGCGTTACGGCGCCTCCTGCAAATGCCGTTGGCGGCTCTAATGACGCTCTCAATGCTGGGTGTGGCGCTCGCAGTGCCCGGCTTTCTGCTTACGCTGCTGGTTAATCTTGAACAGCTAAGCCCAGCTGCGGACCTGAAACCTCAGTTAGCGGTCTATCTGAAGCCCGGTATCGAAACCAGACGCATCGACGTGATTAGCCGTGAGTTACTGCTGCGAGATGATCTGCTCTCTGTTGAACTGATTAGTTCAGATACAGGTGCGCAAGAGTTTAAGCAGCGTACCGAGCTCGGCGCTCTGCTCGATCTATTTGAGAACAATCCGCTCCCCGCGGTCATATTGATCGTGCCGCGGGACA
>JABXHP010000346.1 GCA_013373575.1 Oceanospirillaceae bacterium
ACCAAGAACTTGGAAATCATGGATCGTTGCATAAGATCCTATCCTAGCTCTTGGAATTACAGACAAACCAAATTCACTAGCTAGAATATCGAGATTTAAAATCAATATACTTACACCCCACCTAAAAGCGGACGGCAAAAAAGGCGGGAACGCTTCTGTAGACCCTGTAAATGCTGGGATATGGCGGTCAGGGAGTCTGCCATAATCCAATACAATCCAACCTTAGCCAATACTATTTATATCTATATATATCAGTATCTTAAATGAAGATCTAGTTTATTCTTGTCGCATTCAATAGCAATTAATATCACCCAATAGTATAGTTTTATGTGGGAGCTTAAGTGGGAATAAATAACTCACCTTGCACAATACACAACTACTATCGGGGGTAACTATAGTGCCCAAGAAAGCCAAAGAACTGAGTTCCGTTGAAGTACGCAGATTAACCAATGCTGGGCGCTATCCAGTGGGGGGTGTAGCCGGACTTCAGTTACTGGTGGCTAGCTCCGGTTCGCGGTCTTGGGTACTCCGAACAATCGTTGGCACTAAACGCCGTGATATCGGATTAGGTGGCTTCCCAGATGTTTCGCTCGCCCAGGCAAGAGAGAAAGCCCGCAGCTTCCGAGAAAAGATCGAATCCGGAATCGATCCTGTCGTCGAACGAAAACTGGCAAGACAGGCAATTGCAGCGGCACAAGCCAAGCAACTTACGTTTCGAGAAGCCGCGGTAAGGTGCCACAACGCACGACGAGCTGAGTTCTCAAACTCTAAACACTCATCGGACTGGCTGAGTTCGGTAGAGCGCCATGCATACTCCGTTATTGGCGATCTTCCGGTTGGTGCCATCGACCTGCCCCACATACTCAGTGTGCTGGAGCCGATTTGGCGAACTAAAACAGAAACCGCTCGCCGTGTTAGGCAGCGACTAGAGGCGATACTAAGTTGGGCGACTGTTTCACAGTATCGATCAGGTGATAACCCCGCTCGATGGGCAAACAATCTAAGTGAAGTACTTCCAGCGCCAGGAAAGATAAAGAAGGTTAAACACCACAGGGCATTGGATTGGAGGGACGTTCCCTCGTTCATGTCTGACCTTAAGAACCGAGAGGGTGTGAGTGCGCGCGCATTGGAATTCATCGTATTAACTGCAGCCCGATCAGGTGAGGTCCGGTTCGCAACCTGGGATGAAATCGACCTAAAAAACAAAGTCTGGACCGTACCAGCCGAGAGAATGAAAGCTCGAAAGGACCATCGAGTTCCGTTATCTGACTCTGCGATCGCACTACTAGAGCGCACTCCCCGGCTCGGTGATCTTCTATTCACCGCTCCCAGAGGCGGAGTACTGTCAGACATGAGCGTATCGGCTGTCTGCAAACGCATGAAGGTAGACGCGACGCCTCACGGATTCCGTTCAAGCTTTAAGGACTGGGCTCGTAATTGTACTGCCTATCCGGATGAGGTATCAGAGTTGGCTTTGGCGCATGTAAACAGCGATGCGACCAGAGCCGCCTATGCACGCGACGAGCTGCTCGATAAAAGAGCTAAGCTAATGAGTGATTGGGCGCGATTCGTTGAGGCGCCGATCGAGAAAGGTGAAGTTATCGGTATTCGAGAGGAGCGGGCGTGAACAAATTAATAGAGTTCCTAGGCTACGGTGATCTCCCCTTCCCTTACGATGATGCCGAATTTCTTGCCGAATTCACAAACAAATTTGAGGCGTTATGCCCCGCTATAGAGTCCGATGTTCGCGTGCAGCGACTCTTTCTCACGCAATTAGTAACAGGCGAGTGGTATGAGCTATTTCCCGATGAATTGAGTTGCCCACAAAGCCTGCACCTGTGGGGCTCGAGTGGCGATCCAGCCTACGCTCTTTTTGCTTTCGAAGAGTTTGATGCCTCGGGCGGCCGCATCACTCCTGCATTTCAAAAGATTCTTTCGATAGCTACCGGACAGTTCCTTGCTAACAAAAAGCCGCCGAGGAGCGCGTCAAAGAAAGTCATAAAACAGCGACTTGAGCAGAGTGATGCCATGTATCGGATGATGGCGCTAGTAATTCTCCTGAACGACTCCGTAGAAGAAGCCGCGCAGAAAGCAGCTAATCATTCCAGAGGCAAAGACCCAGACTTCAACCGAGGAATAGGAAGCAAAACACTAGAGAACCTATTCTACCGCAACAAAGAAGTCTTCGAACTAATGAAGGAACACTTCGCAAGCATCCCCAGAGAGTACCTCGAGACTCAGCTTGAGCAGCTCGCTCAATTAAACTCCGCTATTCCACCCCAAAAATGATTTTTCTTTTGGGGTGAGACTCAAACCTCAATAAATTTTACTAGCTCCGTAATGAACAAAAACGGAGCTATTGGAATGTCCGACTTCAAAATCAGTGAATTCGCCGAGACTCTTGGCGTCACGCAACCAACAATATGGAAATACATCACACAGGGCGAAATCGATGCTTACAGGATCGGTCGATCCGTCCGCATTCCCCAGTCTGAATACGAGAGATTCATAAATTCTCACCGAATTTTAAATAAGGAGGTGCAGTGAATATGACATCTCACAACACCTATCTAGCTGACACCCAGCTTGCTGATCGTTACTCAGTCTCACGATCAACTATTTGGCGCTGGTCACATAATGGCCGTCTTACAAAACCGGTAAAAATCTCACCCGGCTGCACTCGCTGGCGTCTCGCTGATATCGAAGCCTGGGAAGCGGAGAAGCTCAGTCATGACTAATAAGCAGAACAAATTCGAAGAGCCGGCAATCTCAGCGGACCCAGAAGATAAGACAGAAATACGCTCATTATTTAACCCCGAGTCAAGGGAGAAGAACGATGATTTGTAACCACCAACTAAACGACTGTATTCATGCACTTTATCTGACGCACCTACTCTCGGCCGTTAGCCCTGATGCGGTGCTCGCGGGAGGCGCATCGCGCGATACCTTACTGGGCAAGCCCATCAAGGACTATGACATCTTTATACCGATACATCGCGGCGGCGTGCAGCGAGTCTTGGCTCATATAGGGTGCATTGTGGGTAGAGAGCTAAGCGGAGAGCTCATAACGCCTCAAGGCACCGAGTATAAGTATGGACGGCCAGAGGTGCTGGCGGTGCTGAAGATAGCGAACCTAGATGTCGTTCTCTATGACGAACTTGTGGGCCGAAGCCCTGATCAAATAGTCCGCACATTCGACTGCGGTCTGTATCAAGCTTGGTTCGATAAGGTTGGCAGGGTGCGAACGACCGACACGTTCGACTACTGCCGCGATACTCGCCGCAACTACTTCAGAGAGTTGAACTCGCAGCGCGTTAGTCGATTAGCGCGCAAGTTCCCAGAGTGGGAAATGGTTCTGTTTAATAGTGGTCTGCATCCGGCAATCGCTAACCCGAGCAAATAAAGAAAACCCCCAGAGCCGCGAGCTTCAGGGGGTCTTAGAAGGATTTCAATACATGAGTAATTCTACCATTTTTGTTGCCGTGGCGTCGTACGAACATCCCGTCGGCAAAGCCGTCTACATCAAAGACAACAAGATCCATAAGAAGAAGCACCTCGACCGCACTGAAAGGGGCAATATCCACCTGATGGAGTTTGCCGACCTCGAAGCCTACGCCGGGTGGGTTAAGGATGTCACACCCGATACGATGCGACTCTGCGGCACGATAGCCCCAGAACATGACGGCCATCGTATCGCATATAAGGTGAAGCCTGGCGAGTTTTTACCCGTGGGCAGCATCTCGCTAACTAACGAGTATCTGGCCTTCAGGGAGCAAGGCGGCATCCTCTCGATAGATACCGACTATAAGTCAGCTGGAGAGGTTCTGGGGCTCTGGCCAGAGGTCCATGAGTTCCAGACGCATGAGGAGCTGCGCTCCCTGCTGCTAAAAGCCATGCCCGAGCTTGAGGGCGTGGCGATGCTAATGCGCGATTCCAGCTCGTCGTTTACGTTCTCCAGTAACAACGTGCAGCTAACAGGCCGGCGCGGTATCCATACCGACATCTGGATAGATGACGCCAGCAAGACACCCGAGGTTATCGACCTACTCCACGCTCGCCTCTGGGCAATGGGCTACGGTTGGCTGTTTGTCTCAAAGGGCGCGCGCATCGAAGAGCGCTCACCGGTTGATAGAGTGATGGCTCGACCGCACCAGCCAGACTTTATAAGGGCTTTCTTCCCTAGTGACTGCGGATATTCCAAACCCGAGTTTAATCTCTATAAGGGTGCCGCCCTGAAGACTGGCGAGCTGAAGCCACTCACTTCAGAACAGAAGAGCCTTTATGCCACCAGGCTCGCTGAGGGCCACGAGGCGCTCGCTGGCGCACTCGCTACGGCCAAGAAAGATAAGATACTAAGTATCAAGCGAGAGCTGGTCGAGCGTGGGACGAACCCCAGACTGGCGAATCGTCTGGCTGAGCAGGCCATCGAGGGAGGCATTCTTGAGCGCGACTTTATCCTCAACTTCAAAGAACTGGGTCCGGTGAGCGTGTCCGAGTTAGTTACTGGCGGTGAGCGATTCGACAAGCAGGCGCTCTATGA
Organism: Oceanospirillaceae bacterium; assembly: GCA_013373575.1. Taxonomy (GTDB): domain Bacteria; phylum Pseudomonadota; class Gammaproteobacteria; order Pseudomonadales; family Balneatricaceae; genus Marinobacterium_E. The sequence continues at coordinate 4,541 of JABXHP010000346.1, forward strand.
CCCACTTGAACCAGATTACGCGGCATCGGTTATCTTCTATTGGAACGAGGGGCGCAACCCACAGATCCATAGCTTCGCCCACGGAGGCCGGCTCTACAAGCTCAAGCCGTCGGCATATGACTACGTAGGTCGAGTAAAGGGTGTTACGAACAGACTAGCGGCGGACATTGAAAAAAAGTGCGAGATTTACCGAAAAAAATTCGGAGTCGATGGCGTCCTGCCTCACATTGTGGCCGGGTATATCTCGCAAGCTTTCTGGGAGCCTACAAAGGCTAAGTTCTTTATGCTCAACCGAGACCACCGCCTCAACCTCTATGGCAGAGCCGACTTCGCGAGTTTCGAGCTGAAGCATGGTTACCCTTTCGTTGATCGCAAGGCATTTGATGAGTTACAAGAGCACAAGATAGCCGACGCGCAGATAGATGCTATTGCGACCGTGAAGCTCACTGACAAGCAGAGAGCCAAAATACTCGATCTGCTCGGCGCACCAGCGTTCGGGCAGGCCGCCTACAGGGTATCCCAAGATATTATCGAGTACATAGTCACCCGCAAACAGGCGACCGAGATTCAGCCCGAGGTTGATATGTTTGTGGATCGGCCAGCTCTAGAGCGTACTGCTGACGGTATAATTCGTTACATCCGACCACACACTGAGTTCAAGACTAATTGGGGGGTCGATAATGAGACCATCGAGCGCGTGGTCATCGACTACCGGGAGCACTTCCCCGAATTCGACGACTGGCTGGATATGTTGGCCGCTGCGCGCTTCGCATCGAGCCGCAGGCGCGCGTTCAACTGGCTTCAGTGTGTTTCAGACTGGGGTAAGGGGCTGCTCGAAGGCGCGATAAGCGCTCTAGATATTGTTCTCAAGATATCACCCGACGAGATTGAAGCCGCGATGGCCGGCAAGCCAACGGGCCTCGATCTAACAAGGCACGTCGGCGCTTGGATTCTATGGGTGGACGAGTTCAAGGCGGTAAAGCGCGAGCTGAAACAGATAAACGAGTCTATCTCGGGCGCTGGCAAGAAGATGATGCGCGCTACGATACCGACCTACCTGAAGATGTTCACCTCTGCGGAAACAGTCGGGTCGCTCATCGGAGATGCGGGCGTCGAGGAGCAGTTTGCTAACCGCTTCACTCACATCAGAGGCGGTAGGCGAATTGACGATAGGCCAGTCTTCAACACCATCGGACAAGACGTATATCGAAACGCGCTCTCGAGCTACATCGCTGACAGGCTTAACATGAAAGTCGCTACCTATCGGCTATTGGGCCGCGAGGGCGCTGCACGAGAAGCTCAAAAGGTCTTAGAGGCCGCCCACAAAAGATGGGCTATCTCCAACGGTACAGTGACCTTGAGGGAGACGGTCGAGCGCGTCGCTGAGGAGTTTTCGGAGTATGTTCGTTCGGTAGTAAAGGACTGCGATTATCGCTACAAGTCAAAAGCAGCTCGGCTTATTCAGGAAAGCCCTGTTGGCGAGGCGGAGTTCGAGGGCAAGACGTGGGAGGTCGTTTGTATCCAAGGCGCAAAGAAAGTCTTAAAACTGTTCCTAGAGGACCGCTACACGCCCGACGAAGTTGGTAAAGTGGGTTATAAGGCTCCCGAGATACTTCTGCGGGCTGATATGTTCTGCCAGGGGCCTCACCAGCATCGGATCAGGGTCAATAATGAGTCGGTCTCGATATACGGATGCTTTATCGCCGTTAAAATGAAGCCAACTGCCAAACCGCTTCCTAAACAAATCGCTAATATAGCGTCCTGTTTGAAAACTGAGTGATCGTTTTCAAACAGCCTGAAGGCCGCGTGGTTACTGGCTTTCAGGCATTTTTAGATAAAGCCTGTTTGAAAATAAAAAAAGCTTTTCAAACAGCTGGAGCCCAGTAATCGCGTGGGCTGCAGCGATTTTGTTTGAATGTTTGACTTTTTTTACTTATTTATGAAAAAAGAAAGAGTTAAGAAATAAAGCGCATCCACCGGAAAATCCATAACTAAGGCGAAATCGCGTTTTTTTTTCAAACAAAATCGCTCCAGCCCAGTAACGGCGGGGGATGCAGCTGTTTGAAAACGCAAAAACCGTTTCAAACAAAACCGCGATTTTTCAAACATTCAAACATGAATCCCCCTCCAGCCTGGCGATATTCGGTCTAACTGTTTTGGGCCTTTGACGAAGGGCGCTTACGTATTGTTACCCAAAGGCGCAGAGTCGATTCACCAATCAGCCCGCGATCTGCCAAGTCGTTGATTGACTCGCAAGTCTTGTCGATTTCCCAACGCCCCGCTTTGAATATCGCGAGGCGCTCGACACCATCGACCTCGATTAGACCGTAGCGGCTAATACTAATAACCTGGGCGGTCATTAACTTAAAATTCCTCGGCTACGCTCACATCGTGAGACTTCAATACCAAGCTATTGCCAACTATCTCAGCTGTAATCGTTACATCAAATTTAGCTTTGTTATCGGCTGGGTGGTCTGACGCAGCGTATACAGTCACTTCAATCTCAACGGTCGAACCATTCACCGAAGAACCAGTTACTTCATAAGAGTCGACCTCTAAGGCCCGTCCTGTTAGGTCGCCAGTGTAGGAGTTAAAAATCTCGCTTAGTAGTTGCTCAATGTTGTTATCAATAATCGTGCTCATAGAAGTCCTTGTAAGCTGGTAATAAAAAATGCAGTACTCGTACGATGTACTCAGCTTCCCACTACCATAGTGATACCAGTATTAATTAAAAGTGTGCTTTTAGGATTATTCGGGACTATGCGGGCGGATGTTAAGAGCGAGGAAATGGTGAGCTGCATTCACTGAAAAAGAGACGTAGCAATAAGGAGCTTGTGTAGTTGAAGGACAGAAGCCGGGAGGATGGCTTCAACCGCGAGTACCCCCTAGTAGCGAACATAGCTCAGATTCATGGAGAAAAACGTACTCTTTTTCGCCGAGCGAGCATTTAAAAGTGGGCGCTGCAATTCGCTTCGGCGGCTTTACTGATCCCTTAGATGGCGCTTTTTTCAAAGGAGCAGGAGCAGGAGCCTGCGGTTCGGAGGGCATAGGTATGCCGCCAATTAATCGGCACGAAGTCAGCGATGCTAAAGCTGTAGATCCGTTCTTTAAACGGCAGGCTAGCTTTGTTGTTTTGCCATCAACGTAGAGTCCCTGTTGTGTTTCACACTCCGCTGAAGTAATTGACCGAAGAATTTCACCATCTAGAACACAAACTTTCTCGCCTGCGAGGTAATCCGATTCAACTTGCGAATCAAAGTTAGGCTGGTGTTGCATACAACCGGGGAGAAAAGCGACTCCACAAAGGATTGAAAGTGAAATCGTAGTTAGCTTTAACATCTCATTCTCACTTCTCTGCCAAAACTCTGTAGACATTCAACTCACAACGGCTAGAAGTGTACCTTATCCAGTTTTTGTCGGTGGAAAACTCCCCTTTTGAGTGAATTGTGTTAGTTCCATTGTTACTAGGAAGATATATCCACGACTCAAGATTCTGAGACTCATAGAGCTTACCTGAATAGACCAAGCTACCGTTCAAATCATATAGGCTAGCGGTACTCAGATTTCGATCATATTCTGCCGCTGGACCCTCGATATAACGCTCCCAAACAACATTCATAAAACCGGTTTGTTGTGATGCCTGCGGGGTGCAGTTATGCGTAAACACCCATTTCCCAGAGGTGGGTACCCCAAATGCATTTTTCGATCTATTTTTTGAAGGCTGAGGCTCCGGTGTCCGGGGAGAAATTTTGGGTGTCTCGGGTTTATCCTCCGGCAACTTCTTGGGTTTCTGGGTTTCTGGAGGGGTTGGCGCAGACTCAGGCACTTTATTCTCCGTCACACCACTTCCAGATTCAGCCTGGCTCAAGAGGGCTAGATACTCTGAGTATACCCTCTCGGCCTCTGAGCTTTTTTTACTAGCTGAGCCTCGCTGTATATCGGCCATCTGACTACCGTTAAAGTAGTACATATCATTTGGCGGAGTTTCTAACATACGGCCGACAACCCAGCTCGGCACACCAAAGGAATCTACAACACTGTATATGTAACCCATAACTTCTTGCGCTGTCTGAAACGCTGATCTTGAATCTACCTTGGAGCTCTTAGCCGGGGCGAATTGATGAACACCCAGCCTCCCTCTTCCAGATGAAATACGGCTTTCCCCGGCAAGAAAAAGATAGGAACAAGCAGATGCACAAACAGCCCCGGAAGGGATGTAAGTTGATAGGCCGCGGTCGTTAATTACTCCTGCCAAGGCCAATCCAGAAAGTACATTGCCCCCAGGGCTAGAGAGCACGACAGAGTCTATCGGGAAGCGTGATAGTGCGCGCCTCAAATGAATATCTTGGTTCTCAGTAATTTCACCAAGCAAGTAAATGAGCTCTGGAGTCGATGGGAAATAAATGAAGTCTCCGTAGAGCTCGTAGCCACGCAAAACTTCTGGGACGGTTTTGTTTCCAGCATGAGCTGAAGATCCGGCTATACAGATAACAAGAAACAACAGCGCTAAATGCGTTCTAAAGTACATACTCAATTAAGAAAAAACACCTACGTTGTATCGAATTAACGGCTTCGACGCCTTTGCAGTTCCCCTCGCAGAACCTTTACATCCTTAGGCGCTTCGATAGCGATACGAACCTGATCGCCAGTTACCTGGTAAACCTTAATCTCAATATCGTCGCCGATGCGGATGGTGTTGTTGCGGGTGTCGCGTGTGAGAATCAACATAGTCGTAGTTCCTTCTAGTGATCCAGCGCTACCGTGCGCTGGTTCTTTAAACATAGACTATGTACAAGGGCTTGCCAGCCATGAAACGAACAGCTGGATCGACCCCGATCTTGATAAGCGTTTTTCTTCAGCTAGTCTAAAATAAGAATTTGTTAATAATTCCAAAAAATAGCACGAGTGTCTTAGCGCGCCGCTATCTAAAAGACCGCTCACACCAGATAAACGCACTAAACGAAATGGAGATAAAAATGCGAACCAGAATATGGCTCTTCTCAGTGCTATTGACGTTTGGGCATCTCGCTTTTGCTGGTGTGTCTGAACTAAAGCAAGATTCTCGCATGTTCGGAAAGGTTCTTAACGACTGTTTCCGGCCTGATGCGATCAGGAGCCTACTAACCAACGACAACATTGATGCTTTCGTTAAGCTCATGGCGGCAACTGACAGCAAGGCGTTCCGATCAATTAGAATTAACAGCGGGAATGCGAAGCAAAAGCGGCTCGAGAATGCGCTAGCATCAGCAAATGGGTTTCCGGATGAAGGTGAGAGACAAGCCCTGATTAGAATGATGGGAACTTGTTCGGACTTCAGAGCCTCGCAGTTTAAAGATGCCCGACTCCGCCGCGTTATTGAGAACATGATTACGAATCAGGAAATCCTCATAGATGACTTACAAGCAGATAGAATTAGTTATCCTGAGATAGCGTTCCGTAACGCTGAATCACAAGAATCATTGAACCGACTGTTCATCGAATTAGGCGACGATATGAAGATTCTGTTTAATGAAAAAGTTATGCAAAAGATAATGGGCCGAGTGCAAAGTCTGCCTGCTGAAATTAGTCGGGCTTTCAAGAAATACTACGACATCTCTCCCCCTATGTAGTCCGCCTCAATTTTTCTCAACACCAGGCAAGATGGCTTTAAGGAGGTAGGTTGGGACCTTTTGTGAAAATACTACTTGGCGTATTGACGGTGATTAGCGCCTCCCTATCCAACGCCGAGGAGTACCCATTCCCTGAGCCTAAGGTATACGAGGGAAATTTTTTATACTTCGATGACATACCCAAAACGTTATTCTTGTTCGGGCCTATTGAGAGCAACTCGGAATTATGGTTCCGTCGCGCTGTTCGATATCACAATGTAGATAAACTGGTACTAATGAGTCCTGGTGGAGATGTAGATGCAGGGCTGAATATCGCTGGAATCGTGCACGACCAGGGCATTTCAACTTACATCCCAGAGAGCATTAACTTTGACCCAAAAGTTGCTGATGCGCTTCCAGCAAGCCAAGCATGTATGTCTGCCTGCTCATTTATATACCTAGGCGGGATAAATAGGTTCGCAGACGGGGCTCTGGGTGTTCATCAGTTTAGCAGTAACTACGAGGACCCCGAAATTAGAAAAAGGCGTGTCCCGCTCGATGAGGCGAGAGAGCACTTCGAAATTCAATCGCAAGCGACGGTCGCTGAAATAATAGCAATTTTGAATGGATTCGATGTACCACCTTCGGTATACGAGTACATGTTCAACCAGCCTGAAATGTACTTTCTCTCACAATCGCAACTAAGGGAAGTATCAAACGATGTTCCTAAGGACTGGCATTCGGAGGCGAATGCTCGCACATTTGAATTCTTCAAAGCATTAGAAACGATAGCGCTCGATAGACAATCTTCTCAGCAAGAAGTAGTTGCTGCGCCTACTCCAAACCCCGTTAACGTCAAAATCAAAAGGCTTCAGTTTGTCCTAAACAATCATAATTGCGATGCCGGCATTGAAGACGGTGTGATGGGACCTCGGACATTGAACGCAATGCGAAAATTCTACGGTACTATCAGTATTACCCCTCCAAAGCTCTCGAAATCCAATATTGATAAAGTAATCGAGACCATAGAATCCCGCACCCCGCCTGTTTGTCAAAAAGCAGCAGTTACTCAGCCGAGTTCAGTACCAAATCTACAAGATAATGACAAAGGAGTCTCGAGTTTGCCTCGCCCATTTGGGCCAGCGGTGTTTGATGAACGCACATCTCTCGTTGGATATTGGAGTCTAAACGCTGACTGCATTAAGAGCTCGGATAGTTATATGTTAGAAGCATCAATCATGAACCCGAGGAAAACCTATAAGTCATTCTTGGGGCAAAGAAAATCAAGTTGGCTGATCGAATATGATATCTTTCTTGGAGCGCGGACAAAGATTACGAATGGACGGATTTATGAGTCTGACTCTCGTAAGTTACAACTAACTCATCTCGAGCAATCATCCCATGCCGATCGTATCCAAATGAGCGGAAGCCTGTCGCCCAACAGGCGTCAATTCAAACTCTATGATGGCGGATGTGAGATCACAGCAACGATGAGATAGGACTTGTTCATCTGTATGATATAGATCGAACAGTTTTCACAATCAGCAAGTGTGAGAGCCTAAAAAGCACCCTATACACGCCCCCTATACTTACTGACAAAACCTCAGATATTTATACGATTTAGTTATAATAATATTCTTTATATGAATTTTTATTCCGCATTCATAACAATAGGTTATGAGTTTTAGAAAACTAAAATGGATAAATGTGTGGGCGTTTTCTAGCCTTTTATCTTCTCTAGTCGGCACGTTTTCAGGGTGCCAATTTTCTCCCATCAAGAGCACGGCTAAGAGTAATCGCTTCGTAGCATTTGATACGAAGCCTATTAGCGGTACACACTCAATAAATATCTGAATTGTCCAAACGGTGACTTGGCCGGCATTCTGCGGACAGCTTTTAACCCTAAGCGGGCATTCACAAAGCCATTTCAGATGGATTTTGAACGGCAGGGACAAATTAGAAAGCAGACCCGTGAGAGTCGAGCCGTTGACACAAAAGCAACCATAAAGATAGCAATACACACGAAACTGCCTAACCTAAA
>JABXHP010000358.1 GCA_013373575.1 Oceanospirillaceae bacterium
AAGGCTGGCATACTCACCACCCTCCGCACGAGCCAGCGCGCTCTTAGCCGCTGCAAAATCTTCTTGTGCCAGAGCAACGCGAGCTAAGCGCAGGCTCGCGAGTTGTTTGAGGGAGGCATCCGCTGCATCGCTGCTAACGACATACTCAAGCTCAGTTTTGGCACGATCTAGATCACCTGACTCAACCGCAGAACGTGCAAGCAGCATAGCAGCCATGGGTGCATAGGTGCTGGAGCCAAACTCTGATTTGAGCTCATCACCTAGATGAAATGCAGAGGTACGCTGTGCGTCGTCTACGGCGGGCGCCGTCACGACCGTACTGATGTTTTCATACAGGGCTGAGGCGTTTGCGGCTGTCGCCTCCTGATTTGCCACCCAGGCTTTCCAGCCCATGACACCAGCAACCGCCACACCGATACTGAGGAGCAGAGAAGTACCATTCTCTTTCCACCAATTCTTAATAAACTCAACTTGTTCTTCTTCGGTCCGTAACTCAGCCACTTTATTCTCCAAGACCTTTATTCAAGCGCTCACTGAGCGCCATCGATATATTAGTAAGAGGTAGACGCTCCTGTTCAGCACCAGAGCGCAGGTATTTAACACTTACCTCACCCGCTTCACGCTCTTCACTGCCGATAAATAACGCTAAACGCGCCCCACTTCGGTCAGCTTTTTTCATCTGACTCTTAAAGCTACCGCCACCGCAATGCAGTTGCACGTTCATACCCGCTTCGGTTCGCAGTGATTCAGCCAGTGCCATTGAAGGCACTAGATTATCATCACCGATACCAATCAGGTAGACATCGACCAACTGACGCGCGGCATCAGGCACTGCGTTGAGCTCTTCGAGCAGCAACACCAGACGCTCAACACCCATAGCAAAGCCTACAGCTGGGGTATGACGGCCACCCAACTGCTCAACCAAACCGTCGTAGCGCCCACCTGCACAGACTGTTCCCTGAGCACCGAGCGCCGTTGTCACCCACTCAAAAACTGTTTTGCCGTAGTAATCAAGGCCACGAACCAAGCGCGGATTTATCTGATACTTCACTCCGGCTGCATCCAAAAGCTGACAGAGCTGCTCAAAATGCAGGCGCGACTCTTCGTCGATAAAGTCGTTAAAACTGGGAGCACCATCCAGTAAAGCTTGGGTACCGGCATCCTTAGAGTCGAGAATACGTAGAGGGTTCGTTTCCAGGCGTCGCAGGCTATCGGCATCCAGCTGATCTTTGCGCGACTCAAGGTAGCTGACCAGCTCGGCCTTGAAGGCCGCGCGTGCTTCGCTACTAGCCAAGGTATTAAGCTGCAACTCTACCGCGCTCTCAATACCTAGTTCGCGCCACAGACGTGCAGTCATAAGAATGACTTCAGCATCGATATCAGGCCCGAGCATACCGAAAGCCTCTGCTCCAATCTGATGAAATTGGCGGTAACGCCCCTTCTGCGGACGTTCGTGACGAAACATCGGCCCGGTGTACCAGAGGCGCTGCACCTGGTTGTAGAGCAAGCCATGCTGCTCTGCGGCGCGCACGCAACTTGCTGTGCCTTCAGGACGCAGAGTCAAACTGTCACCGTTGCGATCTTCGAAGGTGTACATCTCCTTCTCAACGATATCGGTAACTTCGCCGATAGAGCGTTTGAATAGCTCGGTCTGCTCAACAATAGGGGTGCGCACCTCGGCGTAACCGTAGCGTTGAAGTACTGTTTTGACTTTTGTCTCTAGGAACTGCCAGACCGGGGATTGGTCTGGCAGAAGATCATTCATACCACGTATGGCTTGGAGTTTTGCCACTTAATAGACCCGTTGCTTCAATATGTGTCCAACCGCACTAGCGCGGAAGGCTTAATCGGGCGACATTATTTTTGGTATGGGGCGCTAAATCAACCGTTGTGCCGTTAAAAGTGAAAGAAGTTATTGCATCAGCACGCCCAAAGACGAAATTAATAGGGGCGGCGCCGGTTAAGTCGAGTGTACGACCACGCTCTGCAAGCCCATTAAATAGTGCTTCGCCTTTGCCATCCTTGATGTTCACCCAGCTAACATCAGTAAAGGTTAGCGAAAAGCGCGCCATGCCGTCGGCAACTTCGGTGTTTGGAGTTGGCTCGGGTTGAGCTACCGTTGCCGGTGCAACTACCTCTTCAACAACCGTATCAACCGCCGGCTCATCGACAACTTCTGACGCTTGCGTAACCTCATTTTGAGTTTCAACCGCTGGTTCAATTGTTGGCTGTAAGCTGGTTACCACCTCAGTTTGCACCTCAGGCACAACCTGCTCCTGCGGAGCCGCCTCGATTACCGCCTCGACACTCGGCTCTTCAGCCACGGCTGTTGGCTCAGTATCATCAACTATTGGTATCGGTAGACTTCCCTCTGGCGTCAATAGGGCTGTGCCAGGAATTTGCAGTTGGTTCGGGTCACTCTCAGCAGACTCTTCGGAGCCACCTAAAAGACCCGCAATATCGAGACCGCCGAGATTTATATCCAGCTTGCTTACACCGTAAGCAGCACCACCTAAAACGCCGACAACCACAACCAGTTTAACTAACCCACGCAGCACACCGCTGGCAGCAGATGGCTTGGTATTGATCTTCAGAGCGGCAGGTGATGAAGATGAGCTCGAAGCCATTTCGCGAATAAGGGAGCGCTTTGGCTGCATCTCGCCGATGACTGCGTCATACTGCTCAACATAGGGGTCCGCCTCAATGCCAACGCGTTTGCAATACGAACGAATATAACCGCGGGCAAAAACCGGCTGCCCCATACCATGCAGATCACCCGACTCGAGCGCCTTCACCACCCTTGGTGTGAGACGCAATTCACGCTGAATCGCTTCCGCAGAGAGGCCAAGCGCTTCGCGCGCTGCCACTAATTGCTCACTGGCAAATCCGTTACCAACTTCTAAACCCAGATCCTGGTCGCTCACCGGCTGGACTCCTCGTACTTTTTATATTCTTCTGATTCTGGGTACATGTTCTTGAGCAGCAACGCATAGGTCGCCGCGCGACTCGCACTTCCTTGTATGCGTGCCAACCTTACACCAACCCATAGGCTTTTAGCAAAATGATCTACCTGACCACGATCTACCAAATCACGGAACTCCCCAAACCACTCAGCGGCAGCTTCATTTCGCCCCTGCTCGAGATAGAGATCAGCAAGCTCAACCATCGCTAGCGGTCGGTCTGGCGCGAGAGTCAGAGCGCGTTGAAGCACGAAACTGGCTGCATCATTTCGGCCAATCAGCCGATAACAACGACCCAAGTTTTCAAAGGCTTGTGCACGCTGCGGATAGAACGGATCTTCAGTCGCGCGAGAGAGTTCGGCACAGGCCTCGTCATACCGTTTCTGCCCGTAGAGAAAAGCGCCAAAGTTATTGTGAATCATTGCTGATGCGGGATCACTCTTAACCGCTTCACGGAAGTAGTTCTCCGCCAGCTCGTTCTCTTCTTCGGTTTGAAAAACCAGTGCCAGACCATTAAGCGCCTGAGCGTGGGTAGGGTTGATATCCAGCGCCTGCTTGAGTGAAGACTTTGCACTGACGTTATCGCCCGCCTGTAGGTACTTAATCCCCAGCTCTGTATAAGACTCTACGGTTGCCTGTGAACCTCTGGCGAACATAGAATTGGGAGACACGCTGGAGCAACCAGCAAGAACAACTGAAAAAAGCACGCCTATTATTAGACGATGAGGAGTATTCACTCTATTTCCTTGTGGTTGAAACTGTACCACTAGTTCTAACACAGGAACCCCGGACTGTCATGCCGGTGCGAACGAAAATTAAATAAAATTCAGTCTCTTAGACTAGTCCGCTTGCTGAAGCTGTATGTATTTCTGGCTTCTGCGAGTACGATCGGCAACCTGACCCACCAACTGTCCACAGGCGGCATCGACATCATCACCACGAGTACGGCGTACCGTGGTTAGAATCTTACCCTTGAGCATCTCCTGTTTGAAGCGAGCTATCGCCTCTTCGCTTGGGCGCTCATAACCGGAGTTGGGGAAGGGGTTAAACGGTATCAGGTTAAGCTTACAGGGCATCTTACGCAGCAGCTTAACGAGCTGGCGAGCGTGTTCTGGCTGATCATTTACACCGGCGATCAGGGTGTATTCAACCGTTGGTACGCGTTTGTCACCAAGCTTAGAGAAGTAACGGTTAACCGACTCCACCAGCATTTCGATTGGATACTTCTTGTTGATAGGTACCAGCACGTCGCGCAGCTCATTATTGGCTGCATGTAGTGAGACGGCAAGGGAGACATCGGTAACATCACCAAGCTTCTCTAGCGCAGGAACCACACCGGACGTACTCAGTGTTACACGGCGTTTCGATAAGCCATAGGCGTTATCGTCCATCATCATCTGAACGGCATCAACGACATTGTCGAAGTTCATAAGCGGCTCACCCATACCCATCAGCACAACATTACTGACGCGACGCTCACCGGATGGATCAAAACCACCTGAACAGCGGATAGCGACACGCAACTGAGCAATTATCTCGGCGGTGCTTAGGTTTCGGTTAAAGCCCTGCTTACCCGTAGAGCAGAAGCTACAATCGAGAGAACAGCCGACCTGTGACGAGACACAGAGAGTGCGACGATCTCCCTCAGGAATCAGCACCATCTCTATCGCCGAGCCACCATCCATCTGGATTACCCACTTGCGAGTGCCATCCTTGGATGTTTTGTCGACCAGAATTTCGGGTTCGCGAATCTCCGCCACCTCTGCCAGCTTGGCGCGCAGCGACTTACTGATATTGGTCATCTCATCGAACGAA
>JABXHP010000331.1 GCA_013373575.1 Oceanospirillaceae bacterium
CGGCGCGCGAAATGCTGGCACCGTACTACAAGCTGTTCTTTGCTATAGAGGCGAAAACTGGGCTGAATATCGCGCTGCGTCATCAGCCAGATCTGATTCTGCTCGACTTAAAAATGCCTAAGTTAGGGGGCTTTGAATTTATTGAGGCCTACCGCAAAGCCGCTGATGACGAGATGCCGTTCATTGTCATGTCTGCCCACACAGGCGATGAGATGAAACAACGAGCCGAGGATCTTGGAGTTCTTTACTTCATCGAAAAACCGCTCAACCCCACGTTTCCGCCTTTGGCGATTAAGCCGATTTTTGAGGGTCTTGATCTGCAGAAACAGCAGGACGTTGAATGGCGGCTTTGGGCAAGCGTTTGAAGCAGCCAGCCGATAAACGAATGTCTGCTTTTCTCAACTGGCGAGTACCCCTCAAACGCATTTTTCGCAATCATCGCAGTCCGTTATCTCTTTTGGTGAACGACAACTATTTACTCATTTGGGATGAGCCATGATGCTCAAAGACAGCTATTCCTTCGAGTGCAACTGTGAAAAATTGAGAGATCCTAGCTTTTGACGACGGCTTTCGTTCCGACGTACTGGGGGTCAAACGCCTTTCGTGTAAAGATCTCCCGTACCAACGGCTCGAAATGCTCTAGTGGTTTGGTAGGGTAATCGGGGTCGAACGAGGATTGATCCCACTTCTCACAAAAATCAACGCAGCTCTGGTACCAAGGGTGGTTTTTAAGTACCTCTCGTTCGTAACGATCACCACCAAGGTGGTGGATGTAATAGTAGTTTTGAAACACGCCGTGTTGGTTAATCACCCAAGTCACTTCTGGGCGCACATAGGGGCGCAAAATTGAAGCGGCGTATTGCGAGTGGTTATAGGGCGCTAAATCATCGCCAATGTCGTGAATTAATGCAGCTAAAATCATCTCTTTGTCGGCGCCATCTGCTTCGGCGCGAGTCGCTGACTGCAATGAATGCTCAAGTCGACTCACTTGATAGCCTGAGAGTGTGTTTGCCAACTGACGTAGAGCGTTCAAGATGCGGTCTGGCAAGCCTTTGGCATACTCTTCTTCGTAGGCAGTCAAAAATTCATACTCTTCGCGGGTACCGTCTCTCATCTGACGGAAGCTAACGGTTTTCATGTCCAGCCCCTGATTTTCTCATCGATGTTTTGTGGTGCGCTCTAGGTTCGTCAAAATAGACAACAACAACTTTATGGTTGGCGGCGTCCGTATGCTGGGACCTACGCTCGTTCATCTCTCTACCTTAACATCGAGATCGGTATCAAAGCAGCGGTACTGCTTGGGAACGCTAGCTAACGATTTAAATCTCTTGAGGTCGGTAGATAGCATCGTACACCGAAATCGATATCAGCTAGACTGTTGCTGGCTAGATTCGCAAACTGGGGAATAAATGTAATGTTTTCGATGTTTATAGATGTTTTCCTGGCGAGTTTTTTCATTATGGTCGGAGTCCATTATACGGGTGTCACACTCGGCCTGAAGGGGCGTGATGGCGAATCTCGCATTCATTACGGCTCTGCTGGCTCAACGACTTGGATTGTACGCTGGATCTTCAACACCTTTCGATTATTGATACTCTGTTTTTTGGTTTGCAGACTATTCTGGCCGAGTATCGACCAGATATTGGTGCCATTTTCCCTGCCTTTCCAGCTCTGGCTGCGAGGAGCCGGTGTATTGCTTATGGTGCTGAGCTTCTACTTCATCAGTTACACCCACGCCTAAATGGGAGACCAGTGGAAGTCTGGACTGAGTAGTGCAGGATTCCAGCTACTTGAGCATGGTCCTTATCAACGATGCAGACATCCGATTTTCGCTTCCGTCATACTGGGAATGATTGGATTGACACTGGCTCTTCCTAGTGCATTCACGGCAGTGTGCCTTTTGGTTGGTATTCTCGCTCTTACTCGCCAAGCATCTGAAGAAGAACGTCGTCTTCAACTATTCGCAGTTTACGAAGCATACGCACAACGTACGCCAAAATGGCCTTGGAATTCAGCACTTGTTTTGAAGTAAAAGCGCTGCAATGAAAGTAAGGTCTAACGGATCAACACTGATTCCACAAACATATGAAGAGCGAGCTTATCCTTTTGAACATCTAAGCTCCCACATACACGGGCGTTCAATAACTCTGTGGTCAACGGCGACTATCCAGCGCATTCCGGTCGTTAAAATATGCGCGGTTTATAGCTGTCGAATGTCTGCTCAGGGCAAAAAGTCGCCACCCAAAACTGCGAAATAACCTCCATCTTATATGAAGACATCAATCAGGAGGCTTCATGCAAGATACCAACCTTACCCCAACCAAAACCTGCCCTAATCTCTCCAACACATTCAACATTGAGTACCGCTTCACCGGCACCAGCATCGAGCTCATCAATAACACCGGCGGTGGATTCTTCTCGAAAGATCCAATCTCCATTGATGATCTGATAGACGTCATGCCCCACAGAGAGTTCACAAGTGTTGACCTAAGATCCGCTCTGAAGGGACGGTCCCTGAACACCTCTGGCTTTGTACTCGCTGTATTGCTGGCTGAAGGAATGGCTATCAGAGTGCCCGGCAAACGATATAAGTTTGTCAGGGCTCTCAATATCGGTCAGGACGTCGATCGAGACACCGCTCCAACCCCCAAAACTCCTCCCAAGAAGTCCATCTTCGACCTGTCCGAGTCGTC
>JABXHP010000204.1 GCA_013373575.1 Oceanospirillaceae bacterium
ACGGTATTGGGGGCATTACGTATACCGCCAATAAAAACACCACCCAGACCTTCGGACTCAGCGGCTAGCAGCACGTTTTGCGCAAACAGGGCCGCATCTACCGACGCCGCAATCGAGTGCTCAGTCAGCCCCTCCAGTGCTCCCATGCCCGCCTTAGTACAAGCGTAGTTAAGCCGTCGCAGATCGGCGCAGTAGACAAGAAAAATCGGGGCGTTAATGACCCACTTCTGCCCGCCCGCAGCCTCACTGATCGCCAGGCGCTTTTGCGGGTCTGTTACGCGAACGACAGAGTACGCCTGCACATGGCTGGAGGTCGAGGCAAACTGCCCTGCACCAAGAATAGTTCGAAGCGTCTCTTCGCTGACCGGATCATCCTTGAATGATCTGACTGAGACGTGAGATTTCATTAACTCTGTAACACTCGTCATATCTTTTACCTGTTAAACAGTTGGTGCGATGATTTAATAGCATCAATACGTTGCACGCCCACCTGAGAGATCAAATACAGCGCCTGTCGTGAACGAGTTTTCTGGGCTCACCATCCACCCAATCATCGAAGCTACCTCATCCACTTCGAGGAAGCGATTTCGTGGAATTTTCGAGAGCATATACTCAATAAACTCCTCAGAGAGCTGATCGAATATTGGTGTGCGTGCCGCTGCAGGTGTGACGCAGTTACAGGCGATATCAAACCCGGCAAGCTCCTTCCCAATCGACTTAGTTAGACCAATTACACCAGCTTTAGAGGCGCTGTAAGGGCCTGCATTCGGGTTACCCTCTTTACCCGCGATAGAGGCGATGTTGACGATGCGCCCGAAATTGCGCGCTTTCATACCGGTTATCACTGCCTTGTTGGTATAAAAAGTCCCCATCAGATTGATATTTACAATCTGTTGAAACTCAGCCACATCGTAATCCTCAATAGTCGCATTCGAACCCGCTACACCTGCGCTATTAACCAAAATATCAACACCGCCCAGAGCGCTTTCTGTGGTACTCAGTGCTGCGGTAACGCTATTGAAATCACTAACGTTACACTCCAGTGCAATGACTTCACCCAGAGCACTCAACTGGTCAGCCGACGCCTGCGCTTTAGCCTGATTTAAATCCCAAAGCGCGACACGTGCTCCGTTTGCTAGTAGCTTTGCCGCCACGGCATAACCGATTCCCTGTGCCCCGCCCGTTACAACGGCAATACGACCCGCAACTGCATAACTGTTCTCTGTAGCTGGCATACCCATACTCCCTCAATCCACAACCACGGCACGGCCGTCGGCGATCATCTCTTCTATTGCCGGCATCTCGCAGTACCCAGATTGAACCTTTGCATCCAGCTCGTACTCCAGCGCTTTGATCTCTTCGAGTTTGGCAATAATCTCGTCGATACGCGCAAAAGGGACAACAGCAACACCGTCGCCATCAGCCACGATAATGTCACCGCTTTCCACATAACGCCCAGCAACTACTGCACCAAAGCCAACGCGCCCGGGGCCTTTTGAATAGGGCGAGTTTGGATTCAAACCGGCGCACCAGGCCGGCAATCCCACCTCGACGATTCCGACGTAGTCACGCATCTCACCATCCGTCACAAACCCAGCTGCACCTTTGTTTTTCAACATGCCGCAGAAACGATCTCCAGCAGCGGCACAATTAGAGTGACCGTTAGTAGCAGCTACGACAATGTCGCCCGGCTGCATGATATGAATCGCACCCATCGTCGCAAGGATCTCAGCGGGTCCGTTCTCAGCCACTACGGCTACACCCGCGGCAACACACTTAATGTCGCGGCCATCACCAATAGGCTTCACGCTGGAGTCCATCGCTGCCTGGCCATCCAGGGCATCACAAATAAAGCCGGTAGGTATCTCTTTAAAAGCAGCGACCTGTTCTGCAGTCGGTCGTGGAAAATTCTTGCGGATAGTCAGCAAAGCAGGTTCTTTAATCATGGGATTCTCTAATTTTTCTTATCGGTTCCTATCGATAATTTCCTGCTGTAGATGATCAGGAATTATTAATTCGTATAGGTTGCTTTTGGTATACCATCTTCACATAATGATTCCAACCGTAATCTAACAAGAACAGTCCAATAAAAATCGGCAAGGAGCTCCTGGCATGTCAAATACCAAGGCTAACAAGCGTTTTCGTTCTCAAGAGTGGTTCGATAACCCTAACAATCCAGGCATGACCGCCCTGTATGTAGAGCGGTACCAAAACCAAGAGTTCACACGCGAAGAGCTACAGAGCGAAAAGCCGGTCATCGGTATCGCGCAGACGGGAAGCGATATCTCCCCCTGTAACAAAATTCACGTCTTCCTGATGGATCGTATCAAAGCGGGTATCCGGGAAGCCGGCGGTATTCCGATGGAGTTCCCCGTCCACCCAATTCAAGAAACAGGTAAGCGTCCTACCGCTGCACTCGACCGGAACCTTTCCTACCTCGGGCTCGTTGAAGTACTGCAGGGCTACCCGCTGGATGGTGTGGTCCTGACAACGGGCTGTGACAAAACTACTCCAGCCATGTTGATGGGTGCAGCGACTGTCGATATACCAGCGATCGCTCTTAATGGCGGTCCTATGCTCGATGGTTGGTGGAAAGGCAAACGCGCCGGTTCAGGCGCGATTGTTTGGGAGAGTCGTCGACTGCTGTCAGCCGGCGAAATCGACTACGAAGAGTTCATGGAGCGCGTCTGTTCATCAGCCCCCTCGCTTGGCCACTGCAACACCATGGGCACTGCAAGCACCATGAACGCCATGGCTGAAGCCTTGGGTATGTCACTCACCGGCAACTCCGCTATTCCTGCCCCTTACCGTGAGCGTATGGCGATGGCCTACCAAACAGGTAAGCGCATTGTTGAGATGGTCTACGAAGACCTTAAGCCCTCAGACATCATGACGCGCGAAGCTTTCGAAAACGCCATTATCGTTAACGCGGCAATCGGAGGTTCCACTAATGCGCCACCGCACCTGCAGGCGGTGGCTCGTCACATTGGCGTTGAACTTAATGTTAAAGACTGGGAGACGATCGGTTTTGACGTGCCGCTTATGGTCAATATGCAGCCCGCCGGGGAGTACCTTGGTGAGAGCTTCTTCCGCGCCGGTGGCGTACCCGCTGTGATGGGTGAGCTGATCAAAGCCGGACGTATTCATACCGATGTGATGACAGCAACCGGTAAGACCATGGGCGAAAACCTTGCAGGTAAAGCCAGTGATGATCTAGAAGTTATCACTACGTATGAAGCGCCGATGCGTAAGAACGCTGGCTTCAAGGTACTCTCTGGCAATCTGTTCGATTCTGCCCTGATGAAAACTAGTGTTATCTCCAAAGATTTCCAACAACGTTTCCTCTCCGAGCCCGGCAATGAGGGGGTTTTCGAAGCCAAAGCCGTTGTGTTCGAGGGCCCCGAGGACTACCACGACCGTATTAATGACAAGAGCCTCGGTATAGACGATCACACCATTCTCTTTATCCGTGGTGTGGGGTGTGTCGGCTACCCGGGCTCAGCCGAAGTGGTCAACATGCAGCCGCCTGATGAGATTATCAAACAGGGCATTAACCATCTTCCGACAGTGGGTGATGGTCGCCAGTCAGGTACTTCAGAGAGTCCTTCTATTCTCAACGCAAGTCCCGAGTCGGTTGTTGGCGGCGGCCTCGCTTACCTGCAGACGGGTGACAAAGTCCGCCTAGATCTGAATAACTCGACGCTCAACGCACTGGTATCTGATGAGGAGTGGCAGGCGCGCATCAAGGCGTGGAAGAAACCTGAGTTGATACATATAACACCTTGGGAAGAGATCTACCGCACGCATGTTGGTCAGTTGGCCGACGGCGGTTGTCTCGAGCTGGCCGTCAAATACCAGAAAACCGGCCGCAACATCCCGCGCGATAACCATTAAACGGAGAGAGCAATAACAATGTCCAAGTCTATTATCGTAACTGGCGCAGGGTCAGGGATTGGTCGCTCAACGGCTGAAGCTTTTTTAGCGGCTGGCTGGAAGGTTGGTCTAGTTGGTCGTCGCAAAGAGCAGCTTGAAGAGACCGCAGCGGGTAACGCAAACGCGCTGGTGATGCAGTGTGATATCACCAGCGAAGAGGAGGTGGAGCAGTCATTTAATATGGCTCGCGATACTTGGGGTCGTGTCGATGCACTGTTCAACAACGCAGGCGTTGCCCTGCTGGGCAAAACTATCGATGAGCTTAACGTCGATGAGTGGCGCAACCTGATGGATATCAACGTCACGGGCTCCTTCATCTGTGCACGTAAAGCCTTTGCGATCATGCGTGCTCAAGATCCACAGGGCGGCCGCATCATCAACAACGGATCCATCTCGGCACATGTACCACGCTGGGGTTCAGCGCCTTACACCACATCGAAGCATGCAATCACGGGTTTGACTCGCTCAATCAGTTTGGATGGGCGCCCCTTCTCAATTGCCTGTGGTCAGATCGATATCGGTAACGCGCTCACGGCGATGGCTGCCTCGATGACAACGGGTATGCCGCAAGCGGACGGCCGTATTGAGATTGAACCCGTTATGGACGTTAGCCATGTTGCCAAATCAGTGCTGCATATGGCCGAACTGCCGCTGGATGCCAATGTTCAGTTTATGACCGTTATGGCAACGAACATGCCATACATCGGTCGCGGCTAAACGGAGTAATGCAATGGCGAAACCTGTAGCTCTCGTTACCGGCGGTGCTCGCGGCATCGGTATGGCAACCGCCAAGCTGTTTCTTGAGAACGAATATGAGGTGATCATCCTCGACCGCGACGAGCCTGCACTCGTCGAGGCAGCAGCAGAGCTGGGCGCTACCGCCTACCTCTATGATGTATCGATACTTGAAAACAGCGCTAATGTTGCTGAACAGATTCGCGCTGAGTTTGGCCGTTTGGATGCGCTGGTGAATAATGCCGGTGTTGCTGACTTCGGTCCCATTGAGGAGTGCGGTGAGCAGCTTTGGCGCAAGATAATGGATACTAACCTTGATGGTTTGTTCTATTTGAGCCAGGCACTGACCCCGCTACTTAAAGAGAGCCAAGGTGCGATTGTAAACATCGCTTCCATATCAGGTCTGCGTGCATCAACACTGCGCGTCGCCTACGGCACCTCGAAAGCCGCAGTTGCTCACTTAACTAAGCAGCAAGCGTGTGAGCTAGGTGAGTACGGTATTCGCGCAAACTGCGTAGCACCAGGTCCGGTGAAAACCAAGCTCTCAGTGGCAGTTCACTCGCCTGAAATCATCAAAGCGTACCACGACTCAATCCCGCTCAACCGTTACGGCAGCGAACGCGAGCTAGCAGAGGTTATCTACTTCCTCTGCTCGCCAAAAGCGTCGTTTGTCAGTGGTCAGGTGATTGCTGTTGATGGGGGCTTTGAGGCGACCGGCGTCGGGCTCCCAGCCCTGCGCGTCTGAAAACCCTGTGTGAGGGCCCGGATTACCGTTCGATTGTTGCAGTTTTATCGCCCGGTAAACCGGGCTCCCACATCAAATATTCAGCGGCCGGAAAACATCAGCTGAAACGTTCGCTAGCGAGCTTTGCGCCCTCAGCAAGTGCTTTCAATTTAGCCTCAGCAATATCCCTATTCATCGGCGCCATACCGCAGTTGGTACAGGCGATCAGGTGCTCCTTAGAGACATATTGCAGCGCTTGGCCAATGGTCTCAGCGATCTCTTCCGGCGTCTCCACCGTCTCGCTGGCAACATCAATTACACCAACCATCACATCCTTGCCCTCAAGCAACTTCATCATCTCCATCGGAACATGTGAGTGCATACACTCCAAGCTGACTTGATCGATTGAGCTCTTGGCAAGTGCCGGAAAGACCCTCTCGTACTGGCGCCATTCGTGGCCGAGCGTCTCCTTCCACTTATTATTCGCTTCAATGCCATAGCCATAACAGATGTGCACCGCCGTCGTGCACTTCAGCCCCTGACATGCGCGCTCGAGCGCGGCAACACCCCAATCTGCCGCCTCTTCCATGTAGACGTTAAAGGCGGGCTCGTCGAACTGAATGATATCCACGCCATCGGCCTCTAGCGCCAGCGCCTCTTCATTCAATAACTCAGCGAACGCCATAGCCATTTTCACCTTGTCGCCGTAGTAGCGATCCGCCACGGTATCGACGATTGTCATAGGTCCAGGCAGAGTGAATTTGAGCTTTTTCTTAGTATGAGCGCGAGCGATGCGCGCTTCAAACTGATGCACCCGCCCTTTTAAACGCAAGGGAGCGACCACCTGAGGGACCTGAGCGTCGTAGCGATTGTTACGAATCCCCATGGTCACCTTGTTATCGAAATCGATCCCCTCAACATGCTCCACGAAACCATGCACGAAGTGCTGACGCGCCATTTCACCATCGCCAATGACATCAAGGCCGGCATCCTCCTGAGCTTTAATCCAGAGCAGGGTTGCATCAGCTTTCGCCTGCAGCAGCTCATCACCATCGAACTTCCACTCCGGCCAGAGTTTTTCGGTTTCGGCGAGCCAATTGGGTTTAGGCAAGCTACCAGCGATAGCGGTTTTAAACATCGGGAATACCTCAAGTTAGAGAGATAGAGTACATGCGCCACAATAGCCCATGCCATTGACTGAGGGAAGTACGTTAGATTTGAGCACGCAGGTCAGTACTGGCCCGCCTTTCAACTAGAGGATTCGAATTAAGTCCTGAGCTGAACAACCTGTTCAACGATCTCATTGATCGACAGACGAATATCAATCTCGAGAGCGAGCTCGCCATCATTAGGGGTCTCTAGGGTCTCAAACTGGCTTTTCAGCAGAGCGGGCGGCATGAAGTGCCCACCTCGCTGATTAAGGCGATCAGAGATCGTTTCATAGCTCCCCGCCAGATGAACAAACAGCACAGGTTCTCCTGCTGCGGCAGTAATGCGGTCGCGATACGCCTGGCGCAACGCCGAACAGGCGACAACGGCACCACCAGAGCGTGCAACCTCTGTAGCTAGAGTCTTACCAACAATATCGAGCCACGGCCAACGGTCATCATCATTGAGCGGGATGGCACGGCTCATCTTATCGATATTAGACTGCGGGTGGAGGTCATCAGCATCCACAAAAGCCATACCGAGGCGCTCGGCCAACTGAATACCCACGGTGGATTTACCACAACCGCAGACACCCATAACGACAATTGCTTTTGCTTGTTGGAGATCCTTCACGTCATCAATTCCTGTTCACGGTGGAGAAGGTTGCATCAAATGCCTTCCGCAGCTATTTCACACTTTATTCAACGGACAGGAAATGGTATACCATTCTTTACAAAAATAATATTGTCCCGCATCCAGCTTAGACAGACATACCTTGGTTTAAACCGGATTTCGTGGGCAGAGACACTGAGATTCGCATGAAGATCACCGCAATACGCACCTACCGCGTCGCTGAATTCGCTAACGTTCTATGGGTTCACGTAGAGACCGACGCAGGCATTACCGGCCTGGGCGAAACCTTCTATGGGGCCGAAGCGTGCGAAGCCCATATCCACAACACGCTTGCTCTGCGCCTACTGGGCAAGAACCCACTTAATATCGAGACCCTGCATAAAGAGATGCTCTCGCTGCCCAATGCCCAAGCATCTACCGGCGTTGAGTATCGCGCGGCATCTGCCATAGATATTGCCCTGTGGGACATCTTCGGCAAAGTTGCTGGGCAACCGGTACACACCATGCTCGGAGGTCAATCCTGGGACAAGGTCCGCATCTATAACACCTGCGCCGGCACCCGCTATGTGCGCTCCAATGACATCAAACCGGTTAATACCTGGAACCTCGGCGAAACAGGTCGCTATGAAGACCTAGACGCCTTTATGACCGATGCCGGAGCCCTCGCTGAAGATCTTTTGGAACAAGGGATCTCAGCCATGAAGATCTGGCCGTTCGATCCACCTGCGATAGAGAACCAAGGTCAGTTTATTACCGCACAGCAGATGCGCACGGCGCTGCAGCCGTTCGAAAGTATCCGCAAAGTGGTTGGCGATCGAATGGAGATCATGGTCGAGATGCACTGCCTTTGGAATCTTCCAGTGGCGCAGGATATCGCCCGCGAACTGATGCAGTTCAAGCCGCGCTGGTGTGAAGACCCAATCCGCATGAACAACCCGCAGGCGCTAGCCGATTTTCGCGCAGCGACGCCTATCTGGAGCTGTGCATCGGAGACACTCGGCTCACGTTTTGCCTACAAGGAGTACCTCGATAAGGACGCCATTGATGTAGTGATGTCAGACCTCTGTTGGACCGGCGGATTAACGGAGGGGCGTAAAATTGCTGCCCTTGCCGACCTACACCACAAACCCTTTGCGCCTCATGACTGCATTGGCCCGATAGGCTTCGTTGCCGCTATTCATATGAGTGTTAGCCAACCCAACACCTACATTCAGGAGTCGGTCCGCGCCTTCTACAATGGCTGGTACCTAGAGCTCGTCACCGAGATGCCAAAAATCGAGGGCGGTTATGTCTACCCAATGGAAGCCCCAGGGCTCGGTGTTGAACTCCTTCCTAGCTTCTTTGAGCGCTCCGACCTAGCCACCCGCGAGAGTGAACTTAACTAATGACCACCTCACTATTCGATCTATCCGGACAGACTGCTCTAGTTACAGGCGCGTCTCGCGGGCTCGGACTCGCTTTTGCCGAGGGGTTGGCCCAAGCCGGCGCCCGCATTGTACTTAACGGTGTTAATACAGAGCGCCTGATCAAAACCGCCAACGCGCTGAGAGCGAAAGGCTATGACGTACTCACAGCAGCCTTTGATGTCACAGACGAAGCTGCCATCAAATCAGCCTTTGAGCATCTAGACGCTGAAGGAGTGGAGATATCAATTCTGGTAAACAACGCTGGAATTCAGTTTCGCAAACCGATGGTTGAACTGGAGACAGCCGACTGGCAGCGCGTGATTAATGCTAACCTCACATCCGCTTTTGTAGTGGGCCGTGAGGCTGCTAGACGTATGATTCCTCGCGGTCGTGGCAAAGTGGTCAACATCGGCTCGCTCACCTCTGAACTGGCACGTGCAACCGTTGCCCCTTACACAGTCGCCAAAGGCGGAATCAAGCTGCTAACCAAAGCGATGGCAGCCGAATGGAGCGAGCACGGTATTCAAGCTAATGCGATAGGCCCAGGCTATATGATCACCGATATGAATGAGGCGTTGATCAACAACCCCGAATTCGATGCTTGGGTGAAAGGTCGCACTCCTATGCGCCGCTGGGGTAAACCAGAGGAGCTCGTTGGCACCTGTGTATACCTAGCGTCTGAAGCCTCTAACTATGTCTCAGGCCAGATCATCTACGTCGATGGTGGCATGATCTCAGTACTCTAAAGGGAAGCTAGAACCCAATGAAAATCGTTTTCCACGGCGCCAACGCCCAAACCTTTATGCCCGAGTTCGAATCGCTGCTGGAGCAGACTCACGATATAGCTTTCGTACCCGACCAATTAGAGAGTGCCGCAGACGTCAATCTGTATCAGTCCGCCGATGTGGTTATCGGCATCCGTTACGATGCCGAACTGCCACAACTCAATGCCCAGCTCTACCAACTACCGAGTGCAGGATATGATAAGGTCGACCTGACCGCGCTACCCCAAACCTGCGCAGCGGCCAACGTGTTTGGGCACGAGACGGCTATCGCTGAGTATATCATGATGGCCCTGCTGAGCCGTCATGTACCACTATTCGAAGCCGACTCTCAGTTGCGTGAAGGCAACTGGCACTACTGGGCTGGCAAGCCTACCGGCCTGCGTACGGAGCTAGGCAGTGAAACTATCGGCATTATCGGCCATGGACATATCGGCAAGGAGCTAGCCGCCAAGGCTAAAGCCTTTGGGATGCGGGTGATGATGGCAAACCGCTCACCAATGGATGTTCAATACGACAAAAACTTCACACTCGAAAACCTGGCACAAATGGCGGGTGAAGTGGACATTCTGGTCAACGCTCTACCGCTAGCGACAGGCACTGATGGCTTAATTAACGCCCAGATATTTAGCGCTATGCGGTCAACTGGCGTCTTCGTTAATGTCGGGCGCGGCGCCGTCGCTGATGAGACGGACCTATTTAATGCTTTAAAAACCCGCACAATAGAATCGGCAATTATAGATACTTGGTACCAGTATCCGAGCTCAGAGAATAAAAACCCTGAACCATCCGCCCTGCCCTTCGCAGAGCTCGATAATGTCTTAATGACCCCGCATATGTCAGGCTGGACCAAGGGCACTATTGCACGGCGACAGCAGCAGATGGCTGATAACATCAACCGTTTAGTGCGCGGTGAGTCAATTTTTAACGCGCTCAAATAAGCGCAACGGACGAAGAGAAACGAAATGAACCTTTCTTCAATAGAGCTTGGAGTATTAATGGGCATCGGCGGGACCATCGCCATGGACATCTGGGCTCTGATTCAACACTGGGTATTCAAAATGCCACTGCCTAACTGGGGACATCCGGGACGGTGGTTTGCGCACTTACCTAAGATATTCCATGAGAATATCGCGCAAACGCCTGCTGTGAAGCATGAGGTCGCTATCGGCTGGGCCTTTCACTACGCAGTGGGGATTATCTATGGTGTTTTTTGGATTTTAATAGCAGGAGAGTCGTGGATAGCGGATCCAAGCTTTCTGCCGCTGTGGATTTTTGCGCTCGTGACAATCGCCGCAGGATGGTTTTTGCTGCAACCAGGCATGGGGCTTGGCTGGGCCTTATCCAACACACCAACTCCCTGGAAAGGACGCTTTTTAGGACTAGTTGCCCACACAGCCTTCGGCCTTGGCATGTGGGTTCCAGCTCTGTTGTAAGAGGGGGTTTCTACCTCACAGAGCGGAGCGTATCGATGAGCTGCTGAGAGTACTCGCGTCGCTGTCTATCCCACTTGGAATAGCGGCGATTGGTTAGGAAGAAGATTAGATAGCCGAAGGGAATGGCCAACATTGGCGCTAGATCCAGCCCTTCGGTCCTGCGTAGCAAAAGCAGCGCTAGAAAAAGCGTGATACCGCCTACTATTCCCAAGGCTTTCGGATGCCGACCCGCTTTATCGATCGGATTTTCGGCCTCCCACAGCTTCATCTGTCGAATCCACTCGGCTTGCTGCTCATCTGAAAGCTCTGATGCATTTGGAGGTAACTTGTCCATCAATCCTTATATATCCTTTTGCTATTCGCCAACTCTTATCTCCGGCCGGAAGTGTCCGAAGTCAGGCCTACTATTATTTCAATGAATCTCACGTAGTTCTGAGTAGGGCACTAGAGCGCCTCGCTGCACTACCACGCGCGCCGCAACAGCCTGTCCACGCCTAACTGCATCCTCGGGGGCAGATCCCTGCACAAAGGCGCTAAGAAAACCTCCGTTAAAGCTATCACCGGCACCTGTTGTATCAATAGGCGTAACCGGATGTTCTACTGCGCAGCTTTGACGAGCACTAGGACTGGCCACCAGCGTTGGCTCTGTACCGTTTTTTACGATCACCTGTTCTGTTCCCCAACTCAATAGCCTCTCAGCGGTTGCTTGCGGGCTGCTATCGCCAAAGGCGGCCAACTCATCATCAAAAGTAGGCAGAACAAGGGCACTTAGAGCGGTGATTTGGCGGGTGAAGTCACGCATCTCATCTAAGCTACTCCAGAGTTTTGGCCGAAAGTTGGGGTCATAGGCAAACTTCACTCCCCGAGCACGCAAGGACTCGATGACAGCCAACAGATTTTTGCGTCCTTGGGATTCTATGACCGCTGCACTGATACCCGAGAGGTAGACCCAATCGAATTGTGCCAATACATGCTCCAGTTCGAGGGGATCATCGGCCAGACATTTGGCCGCAGATTGACTGCGCCAGTAATCAAAGCTTCGTTCGCCCTGTGGGTCCGTTTTAATCGTGTAGAGGCCCAGCGTGCGGTGGGGATCGCGACTGATACCGCCCGTACCTAAACTTGACTCCTCTAGAAACTGCAGCAGATCTGAGGAGACACCGTCCACACCAATGCGCGTTACATAATCAACCGTGCAGGAATTAGGTAGCAGCGCACGCAGAGCCCAGGCGACATTGAGTGAATCACCGGCAAAACCGCGACGCCAGCAGTTATCGCCAGTGTCGAAAAACTCGACCATCGCCTCGCCAAAAGTCGCTATCTTTTTGCTAACACTCATCAAAGAGCCCACTCAAGAGTTCGTTATAAGAGGGGCTTTCAACCAGACGCCACCTTGGTAGGTTAGCAACCCCTGCTCTATGGCGGACTCGTACGGAGTTAAGTCGCTGAACTCAGCAGCAAACTGCTCTGAGTCATCTTTTGGATACCAGCCCAATTGGCCGGCTAAGCGGTCATCCCAGAAACGGCGTTTGTTCGCTGACGCGCCATAGACGATGGTGAAACCCAGATGTTCAACGCTGAAGGTTCGATCAATCAGACTGATGAAATCGTCAGGACTTAGCCAAGTTGATAGCATCCGAGGATCTTTCGGCTTAGGCAAGCACGAGCCAATTCGAACCACAAGTGTCTGTTGACCGAATTTATCGTGGTACATGCTGGCAACCTGCTCACCGAAGACTTTAGAGACACCATAGTAGCCATCGGGACGCGGTAGAGCTGAAGCATCCAGCATATCAGTAAACTTATAGGCGCCCATAGCGTGATTCGAACTGGCAAAAATAATACGCGGCTGGCCAAATTTTTGCGCTGAAGTGTATAGACAGTGCATCCCAATAATATTTGAGACCAGAATTTTCTCCCAGGTATCTTCTACCGATATCCCGCCGAGGTGTAAAACGCCGTCACACCCCTGAACGATAGCATCCACTTGAGCCTGATCACTGAGTTCAGCGGCGATAAACTCTTCATGCTCAGCCAGATCGTTTATTTCGCGCAGATCGCTGAGGCGAACCTCTTCAGCAATTTGTATCAGCGAAGGTCGCAATTGAGTTGCAACGCCGCCGGATGCGCCGGTCACCAATAATCTTTTTAGCATCAATCTCGCCTCGGTTAACTGCCCAGCAACCTGAACCGCACTGGTTTCTCACCGGCTACTATGACAAGATCAAAAATGGTATACAATCTTGTAAGAAAAAAATAACAACGAAGAAGCGGCTAGAAACAACGCCTCTTTGATCGACTCATCGAGAATACATATGTCTCCCGACGAAATTAAAGCAGCCCTCGGATCTGGACTACTCTCATTCCCTGTGACGCCTTTTGATGCGAAGGGTGAATTTAACCCGCGTCCGTATGCCCAACATCTGGAGTGGTTGAGCCAATACCCTGCAAAAGTGCTCTTTGCCGCAGGCGGTACGGGGGAGTTCTTCTCGCTCTCGCCGGACGAAATTCCAAAGATTGTCGCTCAAGCCAAAGCGTCAGCCGGCACGATTCCAATCGTTGCGGGTTGCGGCTACGGAACACGCATGGCCATAGAAATTGCCCAGGCGGCAGAGGGAGCTGGGGCGGATGGTATTCTGTTGTTGCCCCACTACCTCATTGAAGCTGGGCAAGAGGGACTCTACGCGCATGTAAAAGCGGTGTGTGACAGCGTGCGCATAGGTGTCATGGTTTACAACCGCGATAACGCTATCCTGCAAGCAGCCACAGTTGAACGACTGGCACAGAGTTGCCCTAACTTAATCGGTTTTAAAGATGGCACAGGTCAGATTGGCCTCGTTCGTGAGATCACAGCCCGGCTAGGTGATCGCCTAACCTATCTCGGCGGTATGCCCACAGCGGAGCTGTTCGCAGAGGCCTATTTGGGTGCTGGCTTCACAACTTACTCCTCAGCTGTCTTCAACTTTGTTCCGCAGCTTGCCTGCGATTTCTATCGCGAACTGCGAGCCGGAAATGTTGAGCACACGTCCAAAATTTTAAAGTCTTTCTTCTACCCCTTCATGGAAATACGCGATCGCGGTAAGGGTTATGCTGTTTCAGCCATCAAAGCTGGAGTGCGCATTCGAGGCTTTGAAGCGGGCTCCGTGCGCAGTCCACTGACCGACCTGAAGCCCGATGAAGTTGACGAACTACGAGCGCTAATTGAGGCTCACAGCTGATGAAAATTGTCGATATCAAGACGCATATTCTCGACTTCAAACTTGATACCGCCTTTGAGAGCGCGTCGATGCGCTTTGACCGCCGCCAGCATCTACTGGTCGAGGTTGAGTGTGACAATGGTTTGGTTGGCTGGGGCGAGTGTCTCGGCCCGGCGGCGATGAATGCGGCCGTTATAGAGGGATACAAAAACCGGCTGCTTGGACGGGACCCTCTGCAGACAGAAGTGATCTGGATAGACCTATATCACACCTTTCGGGACCAGGGACAACGAGGGCTCTCGATTACCGCTCTCTCCGGGATCGATATAGCGCTCTGGGATATCAAAGGTAAGTTCTTCGATGCACCTATCTCCACACTACTTGGTGGCCGCTTTCGTGACAGCGTGAACGCTTATGCGACAGGCTCATTTAAGCGCGATGGAGTGGACCGTATCAGCGATGTAGTCGCGGAAGCTAAGCGTTATAAAGCTGAGGGCTTCGGTGCGACAAAGATGAAAATTGGGTTCAACCTTGAGGAGGATCTAGAGCTCATCCGCGAAGTAAGAGCAGCAGTCGGCCCTGATATGAAACTGATGATCGATGCCAACCACGGGTACCAGGTCGACGAGGCAATAGAGCTGGGCAAGCGCGCTTATCAGTACGGGATCGACTGGTTCGAAGAGCCTGTGGTCCCAGAATGGTTAGACGCGTACAGAGAGGTAAAAGAGAGACAACCTATTCCGGTTGCCGGCGGCGAAACCTGGCACTCTCGTTGGGGGATGCTGGAGCCACTACGTCAGCGCGTGGTAAGCATCATACAACCCGACGTCTGCGGTGTCGGAGGATTCACCGAGTTTAGGCGGGTCGTAGACCTAGCCCAGACACTAGGTATCCGAGTGGTGCCTCACGTCTGGGGCACAGCCGTACAGATCGCAGCTAGCTTGCAGGCGCACGCTACTATTGCGCCAGCCCCCGTACGCCAGCAGCCCTTAGATGCAATGTTCGAATTCGATCGAACGGAGAATCCCTTCCGACAAGCGGTAGTCAAAAAGCCAATAGAGCACAAGAATGGTGTCATTGAGATACCCAACTCCCCCGGGCTTGGAATTGAGATTAACAGAGAGGCGCTAGAAGAGTTTGCCTTGAAATAAGCTTTGAGCGGCGACAACAACGAAAAATAATTTAGAGGACGAGTAATGCAAATTAAAGGTCAAATGCTAATCGGTTCAACATCCGTGACCGGTTCAAACGCACCCATCCAAGCGGTCAATCCAGCCACAGGTGAACTATTAGAGCCACTCTATGCTGGCGGCGGTCAAGATGAAGTTGACCAGGCTTGTGCTCTGGCCGCAGCTGCATTTGATACTTACCGCGAGACAGCACCCGAAGCACGCGCTGCGTTTTTAGAGGAGATCGCTGATCAGATCCTAGCGCTGGGCGATGATCTAATTGTGCGCGCGATGGCTGAATCGGGTCTGCCACGTATGCGCCTTGAAGGCGAGCGTGGTCGTACCATGGGTCAGCTGCGCATGTTTGCGAGTGTCGTTCGCTCTGGCAACTACCTGGACGTACGTATCGACCCCGCGATGCCAGACCGTGCTCCCCTGCCACGTGCTGACCTGCGCCTGCGCAATATAGCGCTCGGCCCAGTGGCTGTTTTTGGCGCCTCAAACTTCCCGCTGGCATTCTCTGTCGGTGGCGGTGATACCGCATCAGCACTCGCGGCAGGCTGTCCGGTTATTGTGAAAGCGCACTCGGCTCACCCCGGTACTTCGGAGCTCGTCGGTCGTGCAATTCAGGCTGCTGTAGCGAAATGCGGAATGCCTGAGGGTACTTTCTCTATGCTGTTCGGTTCCGGTCGTGATGTAGGCGCAACGCTGGTTGCTCACCCAACAATCAAAGCTGTTGGCTTTACCGGTTCACGTGCCGGTGGTACCGCGCTAATGACGATCGCGGCTAACCGTTCAGAACCTATCCCTGTCTACGCGGAGATGAGCTCAATCAACCCTGTGTTTTTGATGCCTAGTGCGTTGGCGGCTCGCGGTGAAGCGATCGCTAAGGGGTTTGTAGGCTCCCTGGCAATGGGGGCTGGTCAATTCTGTACTAATCCAGGATTAGTCATCGCGCTTGAGGGTGAAGGGCTGGATAATTTCCTGCAGGTTGCAGCGACTGAACTCGAAGCAGTCGCGGCTCAGACCATGCTGACTCCGGGCATCTGTGATGCATACGGCAAGGGCGTTGACCGTCTTAAAGGCCATGCCAAGGTCACCCAGGTCGGCGAAGGTCAGGCAAGCACGGATCCTAACCGCTGCCAAGCAGGTCTGTACGTTACCAACGCTGCTGACTTCATGGATGACGAAGAGCTCTGCGAAGAGATCTTCGGTGCCAGCTCACTGGTTATTCGCTGTACTGACCTAGACGAGTTCAAAGCCGTTGCGGAATCTCTGGAGGGTCAGCTGACCGCTACGCTACACATCGACGAGGGCGATTACGCAGCAGCTCGTGCACTAATTCCGACGCTGGAGCGTCGTGCCGGCCGTATCCTCTGTAACGGTTTCCCAACGGGTGTTGAAGTGTGTCATGCGATGGTCCATGGTGGCCCATTCCCAGCGACCTCTGACGCTCGCACAACCTCTGTCGGGAGCGCCGCGATCAACCGTTTCCTACGCCCCGTTTGTTACCAGGACTTCCCTGCAGAGTTGATGGCTGATGCAATCCAAGACAGCAACCCCCTGGGACTACGCCGTCTGATGGACGGCAACAACGAACTGGCTTAAGCCTCTCTATTACCAATTCAAATACGAAGGGGAGCATATTGGCTCCCCTTATTAGGTCTGCCGCACAGATGTCAGTCAGCGGTAACGATAGATCCTAGCTTACCCTGCCCCCACTCCGACCAAGATCCATCATAGAGACGTGCTTTAACGCCAATACGCTCAAGGCCTAGTGCAAGAACACAGGCTGTAACACCCGAACCGCAGGATACGATTGGATTATCAAGGTCAAGCGCAGCAAAACGTTCGCGCAATAACTCAGGACTGATGAAGTTACCCTCAGCATCTGTTAAGCCGGCGAATGGAACACAAACGGAACCCGGCATATGCCCAGAGATCAACCCGGGACGAGGCTCCGGAGCTTCGCCGACAAAGCGGTTCTTGGCTCGAGCATCAATGATGGTCTCACTGCCCGCGCTAACATAGTCTGACATCTGAGCACCCGACACCACACGGCTGCGATCGAGTGTCCAACGCCTCGCCCCAGTAGAATCCGGAGCAGCTGCTGATTCGCCCGATTCAACAGCTGCGCCCATAGCTTTCCAGGCTGACAGACCACCGTTAAGCACATAGCACTCAGGCACGCCAAAGAGCTTAAGCGTAAACCAGACGCGTGGAGCACTGAAATGGTTTGCACTGCGGTCATAGACAACAACTGGGCGGGAACCATCAATACCCAGTTCAGCCATAGCTGCGGAGAAGTGCGTTTCAGATGGCAGCATATGCGGTAATTCCGCATCAGGATCCGATACCTTATCAATCTCAAATAGACGCGCACCGGGTATATGCTCAGCTAAAAAATCGCTCCGAGTAGTCTCTGGGTCTGCCATCAGTACGTAACTCGCATCCAACACGACAACCTCATCCAAATGTGCCGACAGCCATTGAGAATTTACGATTGGGTCACTCATTTCACACTCTCATCAACAGTTAAATTCAATCGCTCTAATTTATCCAAAAAACTTTCGGATCAGAGCACCTTTGGGGATCTATTGGTCAGCGCTCACCTTACCACCGATCCGGGGACGATGTATTCCAATGATGAGCCTGCACCACTTGGCGGAACCTGTTTAGTTGAAGCAGTCGTTCCACCGATACAGATTAGGCGTTAAGCTGTGATCTTTCTTCTTCTATTTCTCAAACCGGACACCCTGTAATGCTCGATACTCTACTCTTACTGGCTGCCGGCCTTCTTGGCGGTGTGATTAATTCGATTGCCGGTGGCGGTTCGTTTATTACTTTCCCGGCTCTGCTATTGGTCGGGGTACCACCGATTGCCGCAAACGCTAGTAACACCTTTGCAGCCTGTGCAGGCTATATCTCTGGTACCTGGGCACTTCGAAGCGAAATAACTACCCCAAAAACGAAGCTACTTATTCTCAGTCTTGTTTCGGCACTCGCTGGTGGATTGGGCGCCTATCTGCTGACACAGACCAATGATCAAAGTTTTGAAGCGGCAATCCCCTGGCTGCTGCTCTTTGCAACGCTCGTTTTTGCTTTTGGCTCTCAACTCAACCGTGCTCTGCAGCACTGGAGTCAGAAAAATAGACGTTTAGGTTTTGCTCACCTAGTGCTGATGCAAGTTCTGTTTATCGGCGTCTCGATCTACGGTGGTTTTTTCAATGCAGGGCTCGGCATTATTATCCTCAGCTACCTGAGCTTGGCGGGTCATACCCAGATCAATGAGATGAATGGGCTAAAACTGCTCTTCTCGACCACCATCTCTCTGTGTGCGATTACTCTTTTTCTAATAAACGATCTGATCGCCTGGCATCAGACGCTAGCGGTGCTTGTAGGAACGCTGATCGGGGGCTACCTCGCAGGACATCTATCCAAACGACTCCCCCAACAACATGTGCGCCGTGCGATTTTGGTGGCCAGTATCGGTATCACAGCTTACTTCTTTATTGCGGGTTAAATGAGTTGGAGGTACTGCAGTAGCAGCAGACCAACCGGAATGGTAATAATCGCACCCAATGTTGTGAGCACGACAACTCCAGCCGCTAAAGAGGCATTCCCATTCGCTGCACGAACCATAACTACACTCGCAGTTGCGGTTGGACTGGCAAGAAAGATGACAAGGGCGCCCAGAATCATGCCCTCAACACCTAAAGCAATCAGGGCAAGTGCGCTAACGAGCGGAATCCAGACGAGCTTTAGCAGCGTGGCCGAGATCACAATCCTGCCACTCTCTCTTAACCCTGACAAACTCAACGACCCACCCACTACCATCAGGCCTAGGGTCAGCGTTAAAGAGCCAAAAGTCGCTAAACTGTTCTCAATCCAAGGAGTAAAGCGAATATTGGCAAGGTTCAAAAGTATCCCCACGACAACGGCTAGAATTAACGGATTTTTGCTGATGTCGACGAAAACTTTAAGGAAATTGAGTCGCAACGTACTACTGTAATAACTCAGCACCAGTATCGACATGATGTTATATATAAATGCGTGAAGGGCGAGCAGAAAACTGGCGAGTCCCAGCCCAGCGCTGCCATACAAATTCACCACCAGTGCTAGCCCCACCATCCCTACGTTACTTCGAAAAGCGCCCTGGACGTAGACCCCACGGTCTGCCCGGGTGGCGACGCGCCAACGCGCCCACACCCACGTAAAAATAAAGCTAGCCACCGA
>JABXHP010000332.1 GCA_013373575.1 Oceanospirillaceae bacterium
CTGAGGGCGTCCAAAATTGCTCCCGGCAATTTTGTCGAACGACCTTCGGAATTTCTCATCTGACTGTCTGGCCAAACAAAAACGCCCTGCATAAATGCAAGGCGTTTAAGTTTGGTACGACCGAGTGGACTCGAACCACCGACCCCCACCATGTCAAGGGCGGAAAACTACAATTTCGCTCATATTAGCTAACTCACGATTAGCTATCAAAACTCATCAAAAAACACCAAAACTAACGAATAAAACATTTAGAATCATATATTTACACTAATAACTTTCAACCAGACACCATCAATAAACGAATATACTGGGCTGCAGGAAATGTCGTACTTTTGTCGTACCGGAGCAGCCCCATGAAGATAGACACTATATCAAGCCGCACCCAGCTCACACCTCGTAGGGAGCCGTATTGGATCCGTCGTGGAAAAGGGCAACACTTGGGATACCGCAAGCTTTCTGAAGGCTCGCAAGGAACGTGGTCTGCCCGATATACGCCAACCTCAGGCTCAAGGAAGTCACTTCCGCTGGGTTCACTAGAACATATCCCAGCAAAAGATCGGTTCGATGAAGCGGCTAGGTTAGCTGACGAATGGTTTGCTCACATAGTTAGCGGAGGTATCACATCACCTAAAACCATTGCCGACGCTTGCGCTGAATATCTGCAGGCGCTTAAACGTAAGAACAAAAGCTCTTCTGCTATCCGAGATGTGCAGCGACGATTTAATCAGTACGTGCTTATTGATGCTCAGTTTGCAGCTATACAGCTGAGTCAGCTCAATAAAACCAACCTCGATGGCTTTAGACACAGGTTGGAGGATACACTTAATAACGGTGGTAAGCGCCGCGGCCAACCAAGATCAGCTGCCACTATCAATCGTGATATGACCTGCCTCAGAGCAGCTCTCAATCTCGCTCTGGACAACCAGTGGGTTACAGCTAACTGCTGGACGGTTGCGCTCCGACCTATATCTCATTCCGATGATCCTACCGTTGATCGAAGTAGACAGGGATACCTGAGCAAGCAGGAAAGGCAAAACCTCATAAACGCTGCACCTGACGGCCTAACCGAGCTAATCCGCGGCTTGTCTATGCTACCTATTCGCCCGGGCGCACTGGCACGATTGAAAGTATCCGACTACGACCCTAAAACTAACAAGCTCACTGTCTCTCATGATAAAGTGAACAATCGCCAATTGCTGCTCCCTGCCCTACAGTCACAGATGATAAAGCGGCTGGTAAGAAATAAGCTCCCTAACGCGCCAATTTTCAGTTGTCAGGACGGTTCATTCTGGAACAAGGATAAATGGAAGAAACCGTTTAAAAAGGCGGTGTCGGACGCTGGCTTACCTGAGACGACCGTAATGTACACCATTAGGCACTCGGTCATTACGGATTTGGTAGTAAGTGGAGTTCCCTCTTTAACAATTGCACAGTTGGCTGGAACCTCTGTACGAATGATCGAAAAACACTACAGCAAGCTCTTGGACGACAGCGTTGCGGATGCGCTTCAGCAGTTAGCCATATAACCGAAAAGCCGATTCGGTATGTATTCGGTTAGCATCAGTTATGACCGAAACCCCGATTCCCCCTATAGGGGATCGGGTTCGGTTACTGATTCGGTTGTATCAATCAGTCCATCATCACTAGTCACGAAGCCCCCCTTAATCAAACCAGCAAGGGCCTCCTTAGCCCGACCTCTAGCTCTATCCACCTCAGGCGGCGAGTCAGAATCGAGCAGCGCTACTTTGATCTTTTCATACGCTTCCTCAGCCGATATCGGCTCGGCTATTGTGGCGACCTTTAAAGCCGCTAGAGCAATGATTTGATTCTTGCCTGTTGGTTTCTTAGGTTCACTAAAGATAGATGTCTCTTGGACTGCACAGCTCCTGACTGGATCGCCATCTGAATCTTTACCCACCTCAAGGACAACCAGTTCAACCCCCCGTGAGATCGAGTCCTTCTCGTCTTTGAGCTTGCCGATAGACCACTCTCTCCCTTGTCGAGTACGTTTAACCTCAATAGCGAAGTCGATTGCCGCGATCAGTGAAGAGTGCCCCCTTAACCCTTTGGAGACATCTTTGCCGGTGTGATGGACCAATATAACAACACCATTGAAACTGTCGCTGAGTTGTTTGCAGGCTCGAATCATCAACCCCATATCTACTGATGAGTTCTCATCAGCTCCGGGGGCTGCTTGGTTGAGCGTATCGATGAACACGACACCTTTTTCCGGTAGATGTGGCGACAATGCAGAAACCAGTTCAGCTATGTCTGCTTCTCTTCTAATGTCGATTTGATCAACTAAGAAGCTGGCTCGCTGAACTCTTGTGTTGTTTTGCTTTTCCCATGCTGCGAGTCGCTTCTTTAAACCTGCTTGCCCCTCAAGTGCAAGATAAGCGACGTTTGTTTGTCGGCAGGGAAATCCAAACCAACTCGCCACCCCTTCAGATATATGAAAAGCGATATCAAGAGCGAGGAACGATTTCCCGCTCATTGAAGGTCCGTACAGGACACACATCCCGATATTCGGGATGAGGTTTTTGATTATCCACTCCATATCTGGGAGGTCGCGCA
Source organism: Oceanospirillaceae bacterium (assembly GCA_013373575.1). GTDB lineage: Bacteria > Pseudomonadota > Gammaproteobacteria > Pseudomonadales > Balneatricaceae > Marinobacterium_E. Next base: position 2,575 of record JABXHP010000332.1, read on the forward strand.
CATCACCGGCGCTTAACACCTTGAGCTTGTTATTGCCTCCAGGTGCTACCTTGGTTGTGAGCGTGGTACTGGGGCGATAACCGTATAAAGCTGCTGTTTGCTCTAGACGATCCCAACCCAGTTTCTCAGCACCTTCCGCTCTATATTCTGACCAGACTCGGTCAAAGTCAGCTTGAGAGTGATCTCTATTTTCTAGTGTCCAATGGCGGTCTGATCTCTGGCTCCATTCCAGCGCCGTTTTATATCCGGACGGTAACCCTAGTTTCTGAATAGACCAGATGACCGTTAACCAGACTTTTCGGTCGCAGTCGGCTGGGATCGCATCCAGCATACCCTCTAGCGCTTTGGTTACGCTGGCAGTGACCTGAGCAGGACTGATTGCATTTATTGGACAGCTAGTTTCTGAGGTATTGGGCGGTACTTGATTAAACTTGGCCACTTCTAGCGGCAATCCATCAAACCTTTCGAACACGAAATCATCAAGTTGGTCGGATGGACATCTAGGAAGGTAAAAGGCGTGTGACGCATCAATTGATTGCGGATCAGGATCCAATCCGAGAGATCGCGCTACCGACCATGCTACTCGCTTAAAGTCGCTCGGTGGTATGGGGCAATCGGTTGCAATTGCTAAACGAAAACGCGGATGCTCTCTCTTACTTCTATATGTAGTGTGATAGCAGCAATTTAGTTGTGCGGATCGGAGAATCTGATTTAACCGTTCTACAGACAGGGAGTTATCTTTATTGTCGAGGTCGAGAACTAGAAGCGATACATTTTTAACGCTCTCTAGGTTACGTTTGCCACCTGTCAGTTCCGCCGGTACAAAGAAAGATCCTTTTTTAGCGCCCGCAGTCGGCCGCTCCAATAAAGCAGTCAACTGATCGAAAGTAGGTAGTTTTTTTATTAACGGGTGGCCAAACGACTCGGCCATTGCGATAGATATTTTGTCCATATCTGACCCCTAATCAATCTTCGTGCCAGTTAGTTTCTCTATGTATTGGCGAGCAGCTTTTGCTCTGATCCTTGCCATGCCCTCTACATATTCAGCCATTCCCGACTCACTGTTTAGATCTTTAATGCTAAGTAGCAGCCCGGGTAAATACTCCAGCAACACTATCATCTGTAACTCCAGCTCTTGTTCCGGCGTAAGAAGGTTATAAGCTTCTAGCAATGCGGGAGTAACTTCGGTGCTTTGATTGCGTTGGTAGGATTTTAAGCGTTGTTTAGACCGACTTTTCATCTTTTGAAACCTCAATGATTTAAATGAGGTTACTAATCTTATGAGGCTTTTGAGAGAAAACAACAACCACATTTTTGGCGCAGACTAACTGGAAGTGCCTTTTGAGATCGAATGGTGAGTTCTAGTATCGAATGGTGAGTTTTAATTTTTGAAAGTAAATTTTTATAGGATAATACATTCATGATAGTATTTGGCTATTATTTGTGAGGACCTGTGCAATAAGGAGAATTTCTTACAACTGCTGGTGGCTAAATCAAGGAATACGATGTCAAACAACATCAAAACGTACGAAACAGCAGTGTATGGCACTCGCTATTGGAGATAAGAACGTTTGTCGCGTTCAAAGCAAATATTCAACAGTTCGGCGCTTAGACGAAGGCGTACGAGTTTTGTTGTATTGAACTGCGGCTAGACCGTCCAAGAGGTACTGTGAATTATGGACAGAGAGCCGCTAATCAAAACCCTTGGTGGCCGAATCACCTGCCCTCGTTGCCAAGCTCTAAGCAAACGAAGCCAGTCACAATGTAAGAAGCCAGCCATGCAAGGTAAGCGCGTTTGCAGGAATCACGGCGGTGCATCTTGCGGTGCGAAGACACCAGAAGGCAAGAAACGTCGTGATAACGCACGTCTCGTTCACGGACGTGAGACTAGAGCACTCCGCGACACGAGAAAGCACAAACTACGAGAGTTACGCGAGTTAGAGGCCGTTATGGCTGAAATCGGTATGATTTGATATCAATCAGTAATCTGTTACAGCGAACGAAGCCTATGGGCACGAAACACGAGCGATTGTCGCTGACCGTAGCCGAAATTTAGCCTCGGGCCGATTATTGATGTTAGCAGACCTCGGGGAATTTTCAGCCTACGGCAGCTTCTTGGTATTTCCGGTCAGATGGCCTTCCAGTTTCAGACAACCATCAACGGCTAGTATCGGAACATTCCGGTCATTCACAGGATGTAAATCAAAAATGGCGTATGCCCGGTGTGCGACCGTTGCTGTCATTGCCATTTGTTAGAGAAAACCTTGCTTAGTGAAGAAAGCAGACAGTCGTTTGACTGAGATAACGCACGGCTAACCGGCGCCGCGGGCTTTATCGCGGCGTCCGTGTTCAGCCGCTTGTTAGCATGCCAAGTTAGTTTTTAGGCTTCCTTTTCCTATCCATCCTGGCTGACTACCATACCGATTTAAACCTTTTAGCCTGGTGCTATTTCTAGGTATCTATTATCTTTATGTATATTAACAATCGCCAAAGCTCGATTACCCGATTTCAAAGGATGTCACACCAAAAAGTCGATTTAGCGATATTTCAGGTACTTTACCCGTATACATTCTTGCAGTTTCAAACGAAACTTTCATATTATAGCGCTCTGCCAATGATAAAGCAGCCTGATTGACTTTTGGTGTATCAAGATAAACTGGTTCCGAAGGGCTTACCTTAGATTTTAGAGCCAAAAAAAGAGATTCAGCTAATTCTGGACTGTCCGCAAAAAGAGGGCCAATCTTGTAACCGGTGAGGCAAGTACGAATAACTCCGTATCCCGCTAGATTCCCGCTCTGTACGATGCCCAAGGCATGGCTGTCAGGTTGATTGATCCAGCCTTTGATAAAATGAGACCTGTTTGCGGGAAAAAATGGTTGACCGTATGAATCAATGGTTTCAAAAGGCAATGAGGACAGTTTCACAATTTGTTCATTTTCAGGAGGATTGCCACCACCGTGCCCTTCATATCGAAGATTACTATAGGCTAGTTTAAATCCAGACTTTTTGTAATTGTCCTGCTGGGCCACAACGCCATCAAGACCAATATTCCGCCCTTCAAGATATTTAAGACCAGCCTTCCAAATCTGAATACCGTACCCTTTGCCGCGATGTTCTGGTTTGACAATGTAGAACCCGAGGAAGCCAAAAGATTCATTGTATTTGATTACTGAGATTGTAGCGATGGGTTCCTCGTCAAGAAAGCCAATGAGAAAACCAGTTGGGTCTGCAATGTGATAGCAGTCGGCATCATGGAGTCCCGGATTCCAACCCTCCTTTGCTGCCCATTCAATGGCAATATCAAATTCTTTTCTATCCATTGTCCTAATTGTAAAGTTTTTATTCTGCATTTTTTACCCTGGAAAAATATTACCACTTGGCACTGCTAACTATAAATATACCCCACATCTGTCTGATAATACGGGACGATTTTTGTCGTGTATCACCAGTTGCACATGCGTAAGTAATTGATTTATTAAGAATCGACCCTTGGATAAGTGAACGTATATCACATAGAGGAAAGTGGACACATGGAAGTCTCCAAAAAAACTATGTTGCTGGATGTCGTCCGGCAGCGTATCCGTCTCAAGCATTACAGTCATCGAACTGAAAAATCCTATATCCATTGGATTCGACATTTTGTCAGGTTCCATAACCGACAACATCCTCGGGATATGGGAAAACCTGAAATTGAATCATCTTTAACCTACCTGGCAGTTGAACGCAAGGTTTCGGCGTCAACGCAAAATCAGGCTTTTAATGCATTGCTTTTTCTTTACCGGAAAGTTCTGGAACTAAAAATGCCGCAACTTGATAATGTTCAGCGGGCAAAAAAGCTACAAAGACTCCCTACAGTGCTTTCTCCTGGGCAGGTACGGCAGGTTTTATCTCAGTTGGACGGTAAATATTGGGTCGCAGGCAATCTGCTCTATGGTTCTGGTTTGCGGCTTCTGGAATGTCTGCGCCTTCGCGTTCAAGACATCGACTATGACATGTCGCAGATTAATGTCAGGGCCGGAAAAGGAAACAAGGACCGGATAACCATTATACCGGATGCGGTTGTCGAACCACTGAAACTTCATTTAAATAAAGTTCATACCCGACATGCCCATGACCTTGATCGTGGCCAGGGTCGTGTGTACATGCCCCTTGCCCTGTCGAGAAAATATCCCAAAGCAGCATTTGAATGGCCCTGGCAGTTCATCTTTCCTTCAACAACCTATATTCAGGATCGTGAAACCGGTTACACAGTAAAATATCACCTACACGAAAAAGCGCTTCAAAGAGCAATTCGCAACGCTGTCGTCAAGTCAGGAATAACAAAGCGAGCCACCGCCCACACCTTTCGGCACAGTTTTGCCACGCACCTGTTACAGCGTGGTGCTGATATTCGAACCATACAGGAACTACTCGGACACAAGGATGTAAATACCACAATGATTTATACACATGTTATTCAGAAGGGCGGGATGGGAGTGCGAAGCCCGGCTGACATTCTGTAATGTGCGATATCGAATGACTGCTTAGTAAATGGTATTGAAGCTCTCTGCACCTTATTGACTGACTGTTCATTGCCGTAACCGGTAAATTGACTAATTTTTATAAAATGACTGTTGTCGGAACAATCCAGACAGTGGAAAAGCAGTGTTAAAAATTCTGACAGTGACCGGTGTTCTACAAAAGCCGACTAATAGGGAATCATTCTCAACTGACCGCATCTTGC
>JABXHP010000337.1 GCA_013373575.1 Oceanospirillaceae bacterium
GGTTCAGCCTGCCGTAAACTTAAGGCGGCCGGCTTCAATCCAGTGCGTCTGTCTGGCGGTATGACTGAATGGCGCGGCCAGAATATGCCGGTGGTTGCGAAATGAATATTGAGATCTACTCTTCGCGCTGGTGCGGCTTCTGCATGCGCGCAAAAATGCTTCTCGACTCCAAGGGTGTTGAGTACAAAGAGATTGACGTAGACCAAGACTCTGCCCTGCGCGCCCAAATGATGCAACGCAGTGGCCGACGTACCGTTCCACAAATATTTATAGACGAAGTACACGTGGGCGGATGTGATGACCTCTTCGCGGCAGAGCGAAGCGGTAAGCTAGATGAATTGCTGGCTAAGAACAGCAACGAAAATAACTAAGGAAGTAACAATGTCAGAAGAAGCTCAGGCTCCACAGCCACAGTTTGGAATGAAACGCATCTACCTTAAAGATGCTTCTCTTGAGTGCCCAGGCGCTCCCGCTATTTTCAACCAGCAGTGGGCACCAGCTGTTAACCTGGAAGTTAACACCAAAAATGCACAACTCGATGAAAACCACTTCGAAGTTACCCTGACCCTGACTGTGAACGTTAAAGTGGGTGAAGAGACAGCTTTCCTGATTGAGGTCCACCAGGCTGCGATCTTCATGATCAGCGGTTTTGAACCTGCTCAGATGCACCACACGCTAGGCGCATACTGCCCTAACCTGCTATTCCCCTATGCACGTGAAGCGGTTGATAACCTCGCTGTGAGAGCAAGTTTCCCTGCACTCATGCTACAGCAGGTTAACTTCGACGCACTCTACCAGCAGAAGCTGCAGCAGTTGATGGAACAGCACAAAGCAGAACAGGGCGAGAGCGCTGAAGAAGCAGCTGAGTAAGCCTTAGCACCTTGTGTAAAGAGCCCGGCATGACCGGGCTTTTTATTAGCAAAATTACTGCTCTCTGCTGTGTAGCTCGCCAGTGGAGGAGTCACGTTTAGCCCATCTACGGCGGGATGCGATGTAATTTGCGTTGAAACGCTGGTAGTAGCGATTCAGGGCATCGCCAGCTTCAACTTCCCCAATCTGATGCAGCAAAGCTGCAGCCACCTCCGCGGTACAGAGCTGACCCTCATGCGCAGCTTTGCGCAAAGCATAGGTTGATTTGCGCACCTCATCCAAGCTAATCACGGGAAACTTCTGCAAATAAACCGAGTGCAAAAACATACGCCGCGCTTGGCGCCAAGTACCATCCAGCAGAATAAATAGAGGCTTGCCTGCACCCTCTTTGGGTTTGCTAATCATGCGGTGTTGATACGCATCAGAAGGAGGAAAAACAATAATGGGTTGATAGGCGGGATCCGAGAGTAATGCACCCAACTGAGCCCCTGGCTCTAATCGAGAATGCCACTGGATATTGCGCGTGTTGGCAATGCTAGCCTCAATTAATCGACCTGTATTGGTCGGCTTATAGGACTCGTTACGGTGCATCAGCACGACAAACTCAACATCCGCAACGACCTCTTCGCGAAAGGCGCAGATACAGCTTTTAACAGGGAGTCTGCAAACATCACAGCGAAGTACACCTGCGCCGCGAGCAAGATAAGGTTTAAGGGGTGGGTTCTCTATACGTGCCATATTTCGTCATTTTCCAACATGTGGGACAGTCTAAACTAAAACTCCCCGATTAATAGCCACAGAGCGCACAGCAGTCCTAAGTGCCTGATTGACCCTAGCCGTGGCTCAACTAGAGTTAAGTACCCCGGAAGACCGGTACATACCAGAGCTCGAGTTGAACTGATGCCGCCACAATTTAAAGTTAAAGATCACACACCGATGTCGACAGCGAGCGAGATATTCACACATCTGAGCAAAATGCAGGGGCTTTGTCAGGTTGGGAGTTGGGAGCTAGATATACGGCAAGAGAAGCTTTGGTGGTCGCTGGAAGTGTACAAAATTTTCGAACTCAATCCAGCCGTTAGTCCCGCCTCTTACGACGCTTTTTTAGCGCAGATACATCCGGACGATCGAGAGTCAGTTAATCAAACATTTCTAGCCTCTATTGATGAGCATGCTCCCTACGATATCACCCACCGACTACTCATGCCTGATGGCAGAATAAAACATATACGCGAGCGCGGCCTCACCAAGTATGACGATAACGGCAACGCACTAAAGACAGTAGGTACGGTACAGGATGTCACTGAAGAGATCGACGCTGAACTGCGTCTAGCAGCAAGTGAGAGACGTCTACGCTCGATACTAAACACCGTGCCACACGGCATTCAAGAGAACGATCTCGATGGCACCATCACCTACAGTAACCAGGCCCATCACGACATGCTTGGATTCAGCGACAATCAGCTGATAGGCCATAAAATTTGGGATTTTGCCTGTTGTGAGCAAGAGAAAGTGGAGGTACGAGATTTTCTAACTCAGCTTATTGCCGAACGACCAGAACCGAGCCCCTTTGTGGTTGAAAATATACGCTTAGACGGAGAACTCGTTTGGCTACGCATCGACTGGGATTACCGCTACGACAAGAGCGGTGAACTTGTTGGCTTAACCTCTATCGTGACAGACCTCACCACCCAAAGGCGCATCGAACAACAACTCCAGGAACATGAACAGGAGTGGAAAGCAGCGATCGACCAAGCTGTACAGGCGATATTAATCCTAGACGAGGAGTCTCGCTTGACACGCGCCAATAGAGCCTTCTACAAGCTTACAGGGCTCTCTAACGTGGAGGCTGGAAAAACGCTTGAAGAGTTGTCACAGATAAGCCCAAAACACTCAGAACTGCTGCTCGGATTAGATAAACAGAAGCTGGAGAGGAATAACCTTTTTGAGGAGGCCGACAGCGGAAGCGCTTTTGAAGTCTTTATTAAGGTGCTGGTAAACGAGGA
>JABXHP010000278.1 GCA_013373575.1 Oceanospirillaceae bacterium
CTCGATGTGGTGTTTAGCACGCACATAGATACGTCCGCGCCCCGTGCGGTAAGCCTGCAGAATCCCCGCGCGGCCATTAATGATACCGCCCGTTGGGAAGTCAGGACCGGGAATAAATTCCATCAGCTCATCAATGCTGATGTCTGGATTGTCGATAAGCGCCATACAGCCACGCACCACCTCGCCAAGGTTGTGTGGCGGAATATTGGTCGCCATACCGACAGCGATACCGGCTGCGCCATTTACCAATAGATTGGGGACACGCGTCGGCAGGACTGCTGGAATTCTCTCAGTACCATCGTAGTTATCAACGTAATCGACAGTCTCTTTATCGAGATCCGAGAGGAGCTCATGTGAGATCTTCGCCATGCGAATCTCGGTGTAACGCATCGCTGCAGCCGAGTCGCCGTCTACAGAACCGAAGTTACCTTGTCCATCCACGAGCATGTAACGCATGGAGAAATCCTGCGCCATACGTACGATGGTGTCATAAACGGCAGAGTCGCCGTGCGGGTGGTATTTACCGATTACGTCACCCACCACGCGGGCGGATTTTTTGTAAGGCTTGTTCCAGTCGTTGCTCAGCTCGTTCATCGCAAATAGAACACGGCGATGCACTGGCTTGAGACCGTCTCGTGCATCAGGAAGTGCACGTCCAACGATTACACTCATCGCGTAATCAAGATAGGACTGCTTGAGCTCGTCCTCGATATTTACTGGTAGTACTTCTTTAGCTAGGTCACCCATTCGCTGGCGTTCCTTTTGTAGGCGCGTTTTTGAACGCGTCTTGTATGCAAATGCGCCGCTCAATGGCGCAAAAAAAATCCCAACAATCATATCACAAACAACGGAATCAAATCAGCTTTTGGGGCTAGATAAAGGCGGTGTTAAACTATCGACTTTAGTGTCCAACCTAGGAAACCGTAATGAGCGAAGAAGCGCGCAAAAATATCGACCCAGAAGAGATCGCCAAGTTCGAGGAACTGGCCTCAAGATGGTGGGATAAAGAGAGCGAATTCAAGCCTTTACATGACATAAACCCACTACGTGTAGGCTTTATCGACCGCCATGCGCAGCTGGGTGGCAAACGTGTCTTGGATGTGGGTTGCGGCGGCGGCATTCTCGCCGAGTCTATGGCACAGCGCGGGGCGGATGTAACCGGCATCGATATGGGCGAAGCACCACTCAAAGTCGCCAAATTACATGGACTCGAGTCGGGCGTTAAAGTCAATTACCAGCGAACTACAGCGGAAGAGTTTGCTGCCGAGCACGCTGGCGCATTTGATGTTGTTACCTGCATGGAGATGTTAGAACACGTTCCCGACCCTGCATCAGTAGTTGAAGCGTGCAAGCGCCTAGTGAAGCCGGGTGGCAAGGTGTTTTTCTCAACCATCAACCGCAACCCTAAGAGCTACCTGTTTGCCATTCTCGGAGCGGAGCGCGTTTTGAAGCTCGTACCAGCGGGCACACATGACTTCAACAAATTCATTCAGCCCGCCGAACTGGCAGCTTGGATGCGCCTTGCGGGGCTTGAGCTCGACCTCACCAACGGCATGACCTACAACCCACTGACGAAAGAGTACGCTCTAAGCGCTACCGATGTCAGCGTGAACTATCTCGTCGCTGCAACGCGCCCACTCTGAAGAGGGCGCTGACCTAGGATCGTTAACCATGCCGCAATTTGATGCTGTGCTGTTCGACCTTGATGGCACACTGCTAGACACCGCGCCGGATTTCTACGCCATCCTGGCACAGATGCAACGCCAGCGTGGGCAGACACCTGTACTCTTCGAAGAGTTGCGCAGTTGCGCCTCTGACGGCACAGGAGCGATGTTAAAGCTCGCCTTCGGCAGCGAAATATCCTGCGAGGAACTAGAGCCACTGGCACAGGAGTTCTTAACCCAATACGAGTCAGCGCCAGTCGCCCAGGGCGAACTTTTTCCGGGTATTGCTGAGCTACTACGTGAACTCGAATCAGAGTCTGTTCCTTGGGGCATCGTCACCAACAAACCACGCTACCTCAGCGAGCGAGTACTGACCGACCTCAACCTCAGCCAACGCTGTGCCGTTCTTATCTGCCCTGAGGATGTGAGCAAGTCCAAACCCTCCCCCGAGGGACTACTACGTGCAGCAAACCAACTAGCACTGGACGCCAGAAAGTGCCTCTATCTTGGCGACCACCAACGAGATATTGAGGCGGGCAGGGCTGCCGGCATGACAACCCTCGCCTGCGCGTTTGGCTACCTCAAACCGGGCGAGTCGGCGCAGGATTGGCAAGCTGACCACCTCGTGGAGAGCTCTGATGCCCTTCCTCATTTAATTCGCGAGCTTCTCGCATAGTTTTCTGGAGAGATAATGTTTAACTACACCGCCCCAAAATCACTCTTAGCAGATCGCGTCATTCTAGTAACTGGCGCTGGTGACGGTATCGGTAGAGCTGCAGCCCTGAGTTATGCCAAAGCAGGCGCAACTGTGATACTTCTGGGGCGCACTACTGAAAAGCTTGAGGCGGTTTACGACGAGATAGAGAACGCAGGCTATCCACAGCCGGCTCTTGTCCCGCTCAATCTCGATACAGCTGGTGAACAGGCCTACGTCGAGCTAGCAAACATGATCGACTCAGAGTTCGGCCGTCTTGACGGCATACTGCACAATGCGAGCCTGCTCGGACAACGCACCCCTCTTGAGAGCTACGACCCACATACCTTCGAGCAGGTGATGCGGGTGAATGTTAATGCCGGCTTCCTGCTGACGCAGGCACTACTTCCGCTAATCAAATTATCCGAAGATGCGTCAATCATCTTTACGAGCTCTAGCGTAGGTCGCAAAGGGCGCGCCTACTGGGGTGCCTATGCGATCTCAAAGTTTGCCACCGAAGGTATGATGCAGACGCTGGCCGATGAGTATGAAAACAGCGGCCACATCCGCGTAAACTGTATCAACCCTGGCGCCACTCGCACGCAGATGCGCGCTTACGCCTACCCAGCTGAAGACCCGCAAAACCTCGCGACACCTGCGGATATCCAACCGCTTTACCTCTACCTCATGGGGCCGGATAGCCGCGGAGTTAACGGACAATCAATCGACGCTCAAGGCAACGATGCCCCGGAAACCTTTGCATAAGCTGAAAATTTTTGGGGATTCTGTGACTAGGCACTTGCCACCCCCTCTTCAGACACGCTCGAGCACTTCACTGTGGCGCTCCGTATTTGCCGTCCTGGCAAATAAGGGTCTGAAGAGGGGGTGGCAAGTGCACTTTCCGATGATCGATCAGGAACCGCAATTTCTGGAACACCGAACGGGCAGGGGTGGTCAAAACCCCTCTTATCCGCGCTTACCAACAACGCGGACTTTTCGCTTCTTACGCTCGGCTGGCTCGTGAGGGTTACGCGCATCGTCGCGCTGGCGGACGCGCTGGCGTCGGTATTCACGTTCCTGATCTCGAGCCTGATTAGGGTCGAACTTGGGCAGCTTTCTGCGCGGCAGCTCCAGCTCATCCGTGAGAACGTCAAGCTCCCGCTGAGACAAATCTTTCCAAGTGCCGACTTTCACATCGCTGGGTAGAAAGACCGGACCGAAACGGACGCGTTTAAGACGACTGACTTGGACCTCCTGCGACTCCCATAGACGGCGCACCTCGCGGTTACGACCCTCCATAACGACACAGTGATACCAACGGTTAGCGCCTTCACCATCGAAGTACTGTACATCGGTGAACTTAGCCATGCCGTCATCCAGCAACACGCCCTGCTTCAAACGCTCTAACATCGCGTCATCGACATTGCCCAGCACGCGCACAGCGTATTCGCGGTCGATATTGCTCGAGGGGTGCATCATCTTGTTAGCAATCTCACCATCGGTGGTGAAAATAAGCAGGCCCGACGTATTTATATCGAGGCGACCGATAGCGACCCACCTGCCCTGCTTTAGTTTCGGCAACGCCCGAAATACGGTAGGGCGTCCCTCAGGGTCGTGTCGCGTACAGACCTCCCCTATGGGTTTGTTATAGATAATAACTCGCGCTTCAGCGTTATCACCCATACTAAACTCGATCGTTTTACCATCTACCCTGACTCGATCGTCAGCGCTTACGCGATCACCCAACTTGGCCGTCTCATCATTAATTTGAACTCGACCTTCATCTATCCAACGCTCCATCTCACGACGTGAGCCTAAACCGGAGCGTGCCAATACCTTTTGTAACTTCTCATCAGACATGTGACGACGCCTTTCTAATCTAGAACTGTGAAGTGGCGCCCAAAGAAGCTCTTTAAACACCAGAAACAACAGAGGCCCGTACAAACGGGCCTCTTTGTAGTTGGGTAATTTTAAACCTTATTCTGCGCTGGGCAACTGATCTTTGCTAATACCCTTCGATGACATGTACTCAGCGAATACTGTTGGAGTACGACCGCGGCCTGACCAGGTGTGAACTTCGCCCTGATCGTCTGTAATCTGGTACTTGGCTTTAACCGCCGCTTTTTTAGGCACCGGTTCGACCATATCCATAAGGTCAGCCAGATCGACTCCAGCGCTACGCATCGTCTCACGAATTGCATCAATGGCTGCCATTTTCGCCTGCTGCTCAGCCTGCTTTGCAGCCTCTTCAGCTTTACGCTCCTCCAGAATGTCCGCGAGATCAGCAATCACTTTCTCAATTTCAGCACCTGAAAGTTCCTGACACTGCTTACGCAGTGAATTTTTGCGCAGGAGAGTTTTAACAAAATCGCTCATGAATTATTCCACCAAAATTAGAAATTTTAAAAACTGGTTAAACAAGCATTTCTATCGGGTGAATTATGGTTAATCAAAATAATAATTCAACAATTTATTTTAATTAGCACTATTGATAAAGGTAACCTACGCATAAACACCATCAAAAACAGACTAGCAGCACAGCCTAAGTATCAAAAGAGAGTTTTAGGAAACCTACCATTTAAAACTTTGATTCAAACGCCTCATAACGTTTTTGTGCTTCTGCCATGGCGATTTTTCTGAAGCTTAAACTCTGCCCCGGCATCCTCTGACTCAAACGGTCGAGGTCTAAACTAAAAACCGTCCCGAGCTTAGGGTATCCTCCAAGCGTTTGACAGTCGGCCATCAATACAATCGGCTGTCCATCAGGCGGTAGTTGAATCGCCCCGCGCACAACAGGCTCCGATATCAAACTAGCATTTGACGAGTGTATAGCTACTCCCATTAGTCTGTAGCCCATGCGATCACAATCTTTCGAAAGTTCAAAACTTTGATTAAACAACTTTTCGCGCTCATGGAGAGCAAAACTCTCATATTGAAAACCCGGTATTACTGCAAAACTAGAAGCTGCATTAAAGTCAGGTATTAACCAAGCGGGCATTACTCGGGTTAACTCAGGCTCACTGAAGTTTGACGTCAAACAATCTCCGATCTCGACTGCACCACCTACGCCATTAAGTCCGCCTAATTTTTCTCGCATGCTAGTAGCAACACTGCCGAGCCTATTTTGGGCAGACCAACCACCCGCAGTTGCGAGATAGGCCCGTAACCCGTTGCGCGGTTTGGAAAACAACAAGAGATCTCCCGCTTTAACCTCAAATGCTTGCCAAAGTGTTAGGGGATTTCCATTTAAACTCGCGCTCAGATCTGCGCCGGTTATTACCAACCAACCTGGTTGAGTCACTTTAAATTGGGTTTTACCAAGGGTGATCTCCAATACAGCAGCGTTTTCAGGGTTACCCAAAAGCCAATTTGCCCAACGATAACTGCTGCGATCCATCGGCCCACTGGAGCTAACACCGAGGCGCCGGTAGCCCCATCGCCCACTGTCTTGGAGCAGGCAAAGCCCAGTATTTAACTCTAATTTAAGCTGCATCTAGGCAGCCCCCAAGACGAAGAAAATCGGCTTTGTTAATAGCCTCAAATAGAACTTTGTCACCGGTGCGCAGTGGCATAAGAGAATCTGACTGCCAGTCGATCATCTTTATGGGTGATCGGCCAATGAGTTGCCATCCGCCGGGGGAAACCGCGGGGTAAATTGCGGTTTGATTGTCCGCCAGTGCCAGGCTACCGCGCGGCACACTTAAACGCGGGGTCGATTTTCGTTGTACACGAATCTCTTCAGGCGTCGTCCCTAGATAGGCAAACCCGGGAGCGAAGCCTATGGCATAGACTCTGTAGGCCTGACGCTGGTGCAGCTCACAGACTCGCTCGAAGCTCAGACCAGTCTGTAACTCCACCTCTGCCCAATCGAGTGCAACCTCGCGCCCATAGTAAACCGGCAGATGGACCAGATTACCCTCATTCAACTCTAGGCTGGAGTCAAAAACCTCCTGCACTAAAGCCTCTAACGCTATTTTGAGTTGCCGCCTATCGCTGGAGGGCATGCGGAAGCTCAGTAGAAGCGTGGTATACGCTGGAACCAGGTCATACAACTGCTCAGCAAATCCGGCAGCGGCTAGTTGCTCTGCTAACTGCACCCTCTGGGCGCACTCTTCGCTAATCTGATCGCCGAAACGTAGCAGCCAGTTACGCTCGTCGATCTGCTCAACTCGCGGCTGGTAGCGGTTGCTCACACTCACGATATTCCCTTTTTTCGGTAACGCTCTTTAGTATTGAGTTCAGATTGAATTTAGAAGATCCTAGGTCCCCAGCGGGCCAACAAGCTTGACGAATTTGAGAGCTAGGGAACCCACAACGATCTACTATACAGGACCGCTCTATGTTTGAATCCCGCCCTACCCAAATTTGGCTTGCTCTGCTCGGGACAAGCCTTGCTTTAGAGTTGGCCGCACTCTTTTTCCAGTATCAGTTAGACTACGGTCCCTGCATTCTTTGTGTGCAGATCCGAGCGGTTCTGCTGCTAGTAATCGTTCTCGCAGCAGTTGCTCTCACGTTACACTTCGCCAGAAAGCTCGTATCCCTTGTACTTCTGCCTTGTACACTTACCTTCGCCTGGTTCTGTTATCAGGTATTGGGTATTGAGCGTGGTTGGTTCGAAGGGAGCTGTACATTTGAACCTCCCTTCCCCGCCTGGATTCCTCTACACGAGTGGCTCCCTTCGGTATTCGAAGCTTGGGAGCTTTGCGGCTACACACCCGATATTATATTCGGTATTACCATGGCTGAAATGCTAGTTGCGCTGTCACTGCTCTACGTGGTCGCCAATATTTGGTTGCTTAAAAGGGCCTTTTAATAAGCGCTGTCGGTATTGGACTCCAAAAAATATTAAACAACACCACGAGCGACGATTAATTTGGTGAGACCATGCATCAACAGTGGCCTCTGACCAACCAGATCGGATCTATAAAGAATATTTATCAAGAATATCCACAAAATTAATTGGGCAATTCTCGCAAGACCAATCTATGTTCTATGGGCAGACGTAAATTGTTTGAGCACCGCTCATACAACTTTGATGCTAACCACTTAATCAAGAGGCAAGTAGAAATGTCACTGAAAGGAACAAAAACAGAAGAGAACCTGAAAGCAGCATTCGCTGGTGAATCTAAGGCTAACCGTCGTTACCTCTACTTCGCCAACATGGCAGACATCGAGGGCGCTCCAGAAGTCGCTAACGTATTCCGCAACACTGCAGAAGGTGAAACAGGCCACGCACATGGTCACATGGAATACCTGATCGACGGTGGTTCGGGCGATCCAGAGACTGGCTTGGCAGCGGGTAACGTGGCTGAAGCACTCGAATCAGCAATCGCTGGTGAAACACACGAGTACACTGACATGTACCCAGGCATGGCTAAAGCAGCTCGCGAAGAGGGCTTCGACGAAATCGCTGACTGGTTTGAGACTCTGGCTAAAGCAGAGCGTAGCCACGCAAACAAATTCCAGAAGACTCTGGAAGCATACAAAGCAGAAGCGTAATTCTGCCGGCAGGCTAGTTCCTCTAGCCTGCCTCATCAGCCAACCTCCGAGGATTCATCATGAGTGATAAACGAGAAGGCAACCTAGAGGCACCCACACGGCACCCACTGGATTGGAAATCAGACGATTTTTACGACCGTGAAAGCCTCAATGCTGAGATGGAGCGCGTCTTTGATATCTGCCATGGATGCCGCCGTTGTCTGAGCTTGTGTCAATCATTCCCCACGCTGTTTGATCTTATCGACGATAGTGAAACCATGGAGGTCGACGGTGTCGATAAGGCGGACTACAAGAAAGTCGTCGACGAGTGCTACCTCTGCGATATGTGTTACATGGCGAAATGCCCTTATGTACCACCGCATCAGTTCAATCTCGACTTCCCTCACCTAATGCTGCGCGCGAAGGCGGTAGAGGCGAAGGAGAATGGGCTAACAATGCGAGATAAGGTGCTCTCTAGCACCGACATGACCGGCAAACTAGCTGGCATCCCCGTTATTTCCGAAACCATCAATACAGTGAACCACTGGCCCCCTACCCGCAAGGTACTGTCGTCGACACTTGGTATTGATGAAGAGGCATGGCTTCCGCCTTTCGCCAGCAAAAAGCTGCGCTCGAAAATGAAGCCAAATGAAGCACCCAAAGTGATTGATGGTGATCGCACGCAAGGCAAAGTGGCGATCTTCGCTACCTGCTACATCAACTACAACGAACCGAGCATTGGTGAGGATCTCATCGCTGTTCTCGAGCACAACGACCTTCCCTGGACCTTTGCTCAAAAAGAGGTCTGCTGTGGCATGCCTAAGCTTGAGCAGGGTGACCTAGAAGCGGTTGAAAACCTCAAACGTATCAACATTCCCCAACTCGCCAAACTTGCCCGTGAGGGCTACGCCCTGATGTCAGGGGTGCCGAGCTGTACCCTCATGTTTAAGCAGGAACTACCACTAATGTTCCCTGACGATGAGGAGGTACAGCTGGTGAAAGAGGCTTTCTGGGACCCGTTTGAGTATTTCATCGCACGCCAAAAAGATGGACTTCTAAAGGCCGAGTTTCCCCAAAGTCTCGGCAAGGTTGCCTACCACGTCCCCTGTCATACCCGTGTACAGAACGTGGGTAAGAAGACCGAGGAGCTGCTCAAGCAGATTCCTGATACCGAGATCAAGACCATTGAGCGCTGCAGCGGACATGCTGGTACTTACGGGGTTAAAAAAGAGTTTCACGAGCACGCTATGAAGATTGGTAAGCCAGTCTTCAAACAGATGGCTCAAGCTGAACCCGACTACATCTCTAGCGACTGCCCACTCGGTGGAGCACACCTGGCGCAGGGGATAGAGAAAAACCACGACAAAACGCCTGAAAAAGCGCATCCATTAAGTTTGCTGCGCAAAGCATACGGCATATAGAGGAGGTAAGAATGACTAAACTCGCACCTAGTTCTCTGATGTCACTTGAAACCTATCACAAGGAGCGCCCTGAGTTTCGCAAGCGGGCGCTGGAGCACCGCAAACGCCGCACCGTGTTTGTAGGCCCTCATGTGACACTGCAGTTTGAAGATGAGCTGACGATTCGCTACCAGATTCAGGAGATGCTGCGCATCGAGAAGACCTTCGACACCGAGGGGATTCAAGATGAGCTCGACGCTTACAACCCGCTCATTCCTGATGGAGCAAACTTTAAAGCCACTCAGCTGATCGAATTCACTGACCCTGATGAACGTAAAGTGATGCTCGAGAAGTTAGTAGGGCTGGAGCACAAAACCTATGTTCAGGTGTTTGGCCATGACCGCGTCTACGCCATCGCCGATGAGGATATGGAGCGCAGCACAGCGGACAAAACCAGTGCCGTGCACTTCATGCGCTTCGAGCTCACTCCAGAGATGGTAGCAACGCTAAAAGGCGGTGCCGCACTGGGTATGGGCGTTGACCACCCAGAGTACAAACATCACCTAGAAGAGGTAGCGCCCGAGACGCAAACCGCGCTGGTAGCTGACCTTAAATAGCTGCTTGCCGTCAGAGGTAGGAGCGCGGCTTACCGCACTATCGGCAACAATCGCCCGCTGAAGCGGGCTCCTTGTATCTCTCCCGTAGTCCTGATTTGCTGTTAGGGTTACAGAACCCGGTGAGGCCGTCGCGCTCCTTAGCACTTGATGCTGTAATGTAGAATCAGCCACCGGGTTCATTTATCTCTAAACATTGGATGGTATCCAAGCGCACCTTTTTAGGTTGATGCTGCATGTACAAGGGTAATGAGAGATGCACTATATTGGAATCGATGTAAGTAAAGGTAAGTTGGACTGCTGCTTGCTTCGTGATTCGAGCGGTTCTAAAGGTCTTTAGTAATTCCCGCGATGATTTTGAGCGTCTGAGTGACTGGATAGTTAAACAGACCAAAGCTGAATCGAAAGACGTCCGCATCGTCGTTGGAGCGACGAGTATCTACCCCGAGCCGTTAGCCTACACACTGCAGCGCCATGGTTTCGTTGTTTGCGTAATCAACCCAGCGCGGACAAACGATTTTTCCAAGAGTCTGGGAAATACCCATAAAATAGATGCAAAGGATAGTCATATGCTCGCGTTATATGGCGAGCGAATGCGTCCCTCAGCATGGGTACCTGAGCCCGAGGAGGCCAGGGAATTAAAAGCTTTTATTGCTAGATTAGAGGCTCTCAGTGCAGACCTAAAACGCGAATGGAATCGTCGCGAAAAGGCTGAGTTCAGCGGTAGCTCAGATCAGGTTTTCGTATCATTAGAGATGATGATCGAGAAGCTCCCCACCGAGAAAGAGCGCCTTGAGAAAGAGATAGACGACCACATTGACCGCCATCCTCAGCTCAAAAAAGATCGGGAGCTTCTCGAGAGCCCCCCAGTATCGGACCAGTGCTTTCACGCACGTTACTGAGCGTTATACATGGTCGAAAGTTTGAAAGCGCATCCCAGCTCGCAGGTTACCTTGGCTTAGTCCCCAGAAAACAGGAGTCTGGCTTGTGGAAGGGCAGAAGCCGAATGAGCAAAGTCGGCCCAGGAATAGTTTGATCGAAGATATACATGGCTGCGATCGGTGCGAAGACCTGGAACCCTGATATCAAAGCCCAATATGACAGGCTTCGTCGTAATGGGAAAACAGTGATGCAAGCACTCGCGCAGCCATGAGAAAGCTTGTTCAAATTTGCTTTGGTGGTATCAAACATCAGAGTAGATATTGCTCCCAGCTTCAGATTTGAAGCTTGAGAGCAATTTGGAGAGATGGTAGCTACTAAGCATCAATCTACCCCAAAATTCTAAACAGTAAACCAGTCAGCGTACTCTTTTCTATCCGCTTAGCAGTGAGAAATTTCCAACTCAGCTGCGGCGACAAACTCGATAAAATCACTCAATGGAACTGGCGGACTAAACAGATAACCTTGAGCCTGGTGAATGCCAATTTCTCTGCAAAGAGCCAACTCCTCTTCGCGCTCTACACCTTCAGCAACCAGCTTCCAACCAAAACGCTCGGACATCGACTTAACCGCCTCTAAAACGGCTTGTTTTTTGTCTGATTGATCAACAAAAGAGACTAGAGATCGGTCAATTTTCACCGCATCCACTGGAAGGTTGGCTAAATATGCAAGGGAGCTCTGCCCTGTACCGAAGTCATCAATTGCGATAGAGACACCGAGCTCTCTCAGAGCCCCCATACTCCGGGCTATCGTTTCAAGTTCGACCGATGTTTCAGTTTCAAGCATCTCGATCTCAATATCTCCAGCCTCTAAACCGAACTCTGCAATGGACGAGTACAGAGCACTCATAACCTTTAGGTCGGCCGAATCGTAGCCAGAAAAATTAATAGAGATCGGAATAGAGTGGCCAAGATCACGTAGTCGACGGCTCGCTTTTGCAGCCTCTTGGACTAAGCCAAGCGTGAATCTCTGGCGAGAGCTGGACGCCTCAACGATATCTATGAACCTAGCAGGAGAGAGCAACCCTTCCTCGGGATGATTCCAACGCACCAGAGCTTCAGCCCCTACAACGCTAAGACTAGTACCCTCAAGACGAACTTTAGGCTGAAAATAGAGCTCAAACTCATCGTTCTCTAACGCTCGAGAAATTTGCGACGCGTATTTAAGGTTGCTTTCGCCTGTGTCTGCAATCCCAGGCAGGTATTCAAAAAAAGTTCGTTTGAGTTTGATAGCCTCATTGAGGGCATCGGAACCCGTATTCAGCAGATCTTCAAGCGACATCTCCTCACCGTAAACCACTAGGACTAGTGTACCTTCAATAGGGAGTAAAAGATCGCCGATAGATATTTCGGACCCAATAACACCCTCCAAGACCTGCCTAGCAGAGGCAATATCTGCTCGAGTTACTAGCACGCAATAGGTGTTTTCCCCCGTGCTTGCTACGACACTATGCTGCGGCAACAAGCTTAAAAGCTTATCACTAAAGTTACGTAGATATTCCGCGGCCACCTCATGACTCAGCTGTCTTTTTATCTCATCAACATTGCGTAATCTTAGGAAGAACGCAGCGCCTTTAGAGCCGCTGAATCCTGGCAACAGCACTGAGGTCGAACTTGCAGGGGTCTGCATTTTCAGTCCTAAAGTATTCAGCAAGCCTGTACTAGCGTCATGGATGCTCGTTTTGTAGAGCTCACCAGTTTTCAACTTAAGCTCAGAAACCAACTGGTCACGCACTGTAACCGCAGCCTCGAGCGACTTCGTTTTATCGCGTAATGCATCACTTGTCTCTTGAAGCTCAGCATTTGCGCGGCTTAACAGATTGGTTCGCTCGAAGACTTTCTTTTCAAGCCCTTCATTCCACAGCGCCAACTCTCTACTTTTCTGACTCAGGCGCCGACGTTGGTTTAGAACAGCGCCAACCAGAAAAATTAGCGCAAATAACATGAGAGCCATTAGGACAATCAGTTTCTTTCTCGTCTCGTTAGCTTCGATGCTCTCTCGTGTTAGGTAAGTAATTGCCTCGCCTCGCCACTTACCCAAAATGGCAGCTTTACGGCCCGACTCTTCTGTCAGCTGGATTCCGGTATTAAGAGCATCCACAAGGTCAGTACGGCCTTTAGGAACAGCAATATGGGTAGTACTGATCTCTACAGGAAATGGGGAAACCTTGATCCCTTTAATCTCTGACTCGCTTAGAACGTACTCGCCGACCCATTTCTCAGTAACAAGCGCATCTAACTCGCCTCTGCTGATCATGCGAAAGCCCACTTCCCAACTAGGAATCGTTACTATGCTAATCGCCGGATCACGCTCCAGTAACGCACGCGCATAACCCTGGGCTTCAGAGCCTACTCGCTGGCCGGCAAGATGGCTGAACTGACTGATCTCAAAGTTATCGCTGGCGGAAAAGATTGAAAATTCGGACTGGAGAACAGGCGCCGTAAAGTCAAAAATTTTAAGACGCTCGGGAGATTTGTTTATCTGTACAAGGCCATCAGCCTCACCCTGTTTGACCATATTTTGGGCCTGGGACCAATTCATCAACTCAACTTCAGCGCTCAGGTCAGCCGCCTCGAATATAGTCGTGACGAGGTCGTAAGTGAGTCCGACCGGTGCGCCATCTACCCTGAAAAGCAGTGGTTTGTAGTTTTCGTTCCCTAAGAAACGCAGTGGAGCAGCTTCGTTAGCAAGCGCTAAGCGGGGTGACAAACAAGATAAGCAAATTAAGACAAACAGTAAAAGAGGCCGAATCCGCAACTGAGGAAGGTAGACTAACTTTGCTATAGCAGGGCCTAGATGGACCATAATATCCTCCTCCATGCTGAGAATATTTGTTGTACGACCTGCCGCATATCGCCGCGCAAGTTGCGCAAAAGTCACTTAAGCTTAGCATTGAACTTTTTCCCTGTCTCCCAAGAGACGATCAATCCCTTAGAAAATCTCCGGTTATCTACGCTCCACACGACCCCAGCTTAGCGCGTCGCGCCCACTAGACAATGCGCTCTAAGAGGTAGGAGTGCGGTTTTACCGCGCGATAAGCGTCGATCGCCCGCTAAAGCGGGGCTCCTACTTGCTCTACACCAAACTTTCTCAAGCGATACGCTGCTTTACCTGCTCTACAACAGCCTTCGCAGTAATTCCAAAACGCTCATAGAGTTCTTCTGCTGGACCTGACAAACCGAAGCCTGTCATCCCAACGAAAATACCATCCATACCAATGTACTGATCCCACCCAAAGCGCATGGCGGCTTCAATGCCAACGCGGATCGACCCCTCACCTAGAACCTCTTGGCGATAGGCGAGTGGCTGCTGATCAAACAACTCCCAACAAGGCATAGATACCACAGCTGCCTCAATACCTTCAGACTCCAGATACTGACTCGCCTCCAGTGCAATTGCCACCTCAGACCCAGTTGCTAACAGAGTAACCTGACGCCTGCCCGTTGACTCCTTGAGCACATAAGCGCCCCTGGCAACCAGATTCTCGGTATTGGCGTGGTGACGCACCAGCGGCAGTTCCTGGCGAGCGAATATCATCGATGATGGACTTCGCGTCAGCTTCATCGCGACTTCCCAAGACTCCGCCGCTTCCACCGCATCAGCTGGACGGAATACATACATGTTAGGCATCGCTCTTAGCGAGGCAATGATCTCCACGGGCTGGTGTGTAGGTCCATTACGTCCCACTCCAATGGAGTCATGGCTGAAGACAAACTTGGTCGGCAAGCCCATGAGCGCTGCCATACGCATGGCTGGGCGCTCATAATCCGAGAAGGCGAGGTAGGTAACAGCCAAAGGCAGAACACCACCGTGTGCTGCCATGCCGTTTGCCATAGCACCCATCAAGTGCTCACGAACCCCGCAGTGAATATAGGCTCCAGAGTTATCCTCAGCAGTAAAGGCCTTGAGCGATCGTTTATGGGAGGTTGGCGCCTCGAGGTCAGCACAGCCAACCAATCGTTCGGGCATCAATTCAGCAAATAGGTCGTTTATCTCTGCGGACGAGAAGATACCCGATTCTGCATCACCCACACTGATAACCCGCTGCTTGTACGCCTGCAGCACGGCTTGCCAGGTATTCGGCAAGGTACCTGACTGGATACGCTCCCACTCGGTTCGTTCTTGTGCAGGTAATTTGCTCAGTCGAGCATACCAAGAGTGATATTCGGCGTGGCTGCGCTGACCCACCACTCGCCACTGTGCAAGCGTCTGCACTGGTATTTCAAACGGTGCATGCGGCCAGTTTAGTTCTTCACGAGCTGCCTGTGCGTCCTCATCAAATAGCCGCGCACTGTGTCCACCACGCTGCCCCTGCAGCCGTGGAATACCCCGACCAATGACGGTTCTACAAGCGATCATCGAGGGCCGCTCATCCTGTTTTGCTTCGGCTATAGCCGCTGAAACTGCCGCAACATCATGCCCATCCACCTCAACCACGTGCCAGTTGGCGACGCGGAAGCGCTCACCAACATCTTCACTGATAGAGAGCTCAGTGCTGCCATCATCTGTGATTTTGTTATCGTCCCACAGTAGGATAAGGTGCCCTAAGCCAAGGTGGCCCGCGAGAGATATCATCTCTTGACCTACCCCCTCCTGCAGGCAGCCATCACCGACAAAAGCGTAGGTATAGTGGTTCACCAGTTCGGCACCAAAACGGGCTCTTTGATAAGCCTCCGCAACTGCCATACCCATAGCATTGCCAATACCCTGCCCCAGTAGTCCCGTGGTAATTTCGATACCCGCCTCAGGATCATATTCGGGATGTCCAGCGCAGACCGACCCAAGCGCACGAAAACGTTTGATTTCGTCGAGACTTACCTTCTCGTAACCGGTCAGGTAGAGCAGCGAGTAGAGCAGCATCGAACCGTGACCATTGGAGAGAACAAAGCGGTCCCGGTCTGGCCAAAGCGGATCCTGGGGGTTAAACCGCATATGCTCACCGAAAAGCGCGGTGGAGATCTCCGCCATGCCCAGGGGCACGCCTTGATGCCCCTCCTGCGCGCGAACTATCGCATCAATTGATAGGAAGCGAATCGCATTCGCCATCGGACTATCCACTTTCGGCATGGACTCAGCCATCGGGATACCTCGTTAAATTCAGTTCAATACGTTACTCGGCGCTCCCGCAGCAAAGTTATCGATATGCGAGATCACCTGATCCCAGAGTGTCTGCATCGCCTCTTCACTAGCCCAGGCTACGTGCGGCGTAATGATTACATTGGGTCGCCGCATAATTTTTTCGAAAACATGCCCCTTTGGCATCGGTTCTTGTGTCACTACATCAAAGCCCAGACCTGCTACTTGACCCACTTCGACTGCACGAACAGCGGCAGACTCATCAACTAAACCACCACGTCCGGTATTGATCAGCAGAGGACGCTTGGACATCAGACCGAACTCTTCATCACTAATTAGCGCGGTCGTTTCAGGGGTAAGTGGGCAGTGCAGCGAAATGACATCGCTGGTCGCTAGAAACTGTTCAAACTCAACGAAACCCTCTGCCGGTGATTTGTCCCCTTTACGCGCAGCAAACTGCACCTGCATTCCAAGCGCAGTAGCGAGTTTAGCGACGGCCTGACCCAGTGCACCCTTGCCAATTACACCAAAAGTTTGTCCGGCAAGATCTCTAATTGGATGCGTATGGAAACAGAACTGCCCACTGCGCTCCCACTGACCGTCAATCACATCTTGACGGTATCCGGGGATCCCCCTTCCCAACGCAAAGGTAAGTGCCAAAACATGTTCAGGCACCGTATGCTTGGCGTAGTCACGCACGTTACAGACAGTGATACCCAGCGCTCGACAAGCATCGAGATCAATACAGTTGTAGCCTGTTGCGGCAACCACAATCAGCTTCAAATTTGGCAATTCCTTCAAATGATGCTGTCGGATGCCAACCTTATTAGTAATCGCCACCTGCGCGCCCTGCAGACGCTCAGTAACCTGTTCTGCAGAGGTGGCATCGTATTCAAACCACTGATGCTCTGCGCGCGGTTTATTGAGCTGTACACTAGGACCGAGAGTTTCACGATCCAAACAAACAATTTTCATCATCTAACGACCACCTGCTAAGTCCCAACTTTGTCAGCGCTATTCTGAAGTAGAGAGCGATAAAGCGCAGCAAAAAAGAGGGCCGGCGCGGGCCAGCCCCAATTCCAGAGTTTCCACAGCGTAGCAATGAAAAAAGTTAGTGGATGAGCGAACCACCGTTTACATCCACTTCGGAGCCCGTTATGTAAGACGAGAGCTCAGAAGCGAGGAAGAGGCAGCAGCCCGCCACTTCATCGGCTCGACCAGCGCGCCCCAGAGGGATACCTGCCTTGATACTCTCAAGCATTTCAGGCGTCAGCTTGCCCTGAGTGATATCTGTTGCAATAAATCCAGGGCAAACAGCGTTTACACGAATACCGTCCGGAGCCAACTCACGCGCTGAAGCTTTAGTCAGACCAAGAATCCCCGCCTTAGCGGCAGAGTAGTGCGGCCCCCCGAAAATACCGCCACCGCGTTGAGCTGAGACAGAAGAGATATTCACGATTGAGCCAGACTGACGCTCACGCATATGCGGAATCAGCGCCTGAGTCATATACAGAGTACCGCGCAGGTTTACATCAAGCACTGCATCGTAGTTTTCAGGCTGAATATCCATCATCTTCAACGGTTGAGTGATACCTGCGTTGTTAACCAGAATATCAACGTGGCCCCACTGAGCTAATAGAGCATCGACCGCTCTTTGGCAGTCATCTTTATCAGTGACATTACAGGCCAGCCCGACATGCTGGGTACCCAAATCCGCAGCAGCCGCCTGCGAAGCCTCAAGATTAAGGTCAAGAATCGCAACCGTTGCCCCATGCTCGGCGAATAGACGAGCCGTCGCTTTACCCAGCCCATTGACTGATGCTGCACCCGTGATTACAGCGTATTTACCTTCAAGAATCCCTGACATTTTCTATATCTCTTGTGTTGGAAAGTGGATAACGACTCACGCCATCCACCTTTTTATTTTTGTGATAACCGCCTCAGTTGAGATGCCGTACTGGTCGTGCAATACAGGCAAAGCGCCGGCGTCTAGAAACTCATCGGGCAGACCCACCATACGGAACGCCGGCGTAACGCCATTTACCATTAATTGGGTCGCCACGGCTTCACCCAGCCCACCAATGATCGAGTGGTTCTCTGCAGTCACAACCATACGCCCCTCTTTGCGACACTCAGCGAGAATGGTCGCGACATCTAGGGGCTTGATGGTCGGACAGTGCAGTACCGCACAGTCGATACCGTCCTTGTGCAACGACTTCGCCGCTTCAAGCGTGCGCATCGTCATAAACCCCGAAGAGATAAACAGCACATCCTTCCCGTCGCGAAGCAACTTGGCTTTGCCTAGCTCAAACTCGTAGTCGTAGTCTTGCAGGACTGAAGGCACGTTACCGCGCAGAAGACGCATATATACTGGCCCCTTATGGGCCGCGATCGCTTTTGTCGCCTGATAGGTGTCCAGCGCATCACAGGGGTCAACAATGGTCATATTGGGAAGACCACGGAAAATTGCGATATCTTCAGTCGCCTGATGGCTCGGGCCGTAACCTGTTGTTAAGCCCGGCAGTGCACAGACGATCTTGGCGTTAAGGTTATCCTCGGCTATCGCCATGGCGATAAAGTCGTAAGCGCGCCTTGAGGCAAATACCGCATAGGTGGTAGCGAACGGAGTAAAGCCCTCTTTCGCGAGACCGGCCGTGGCGCTAATCATCACCTGCTCTGCCATACCCATCTGGTAGAAACGATCTGGGTAGGCTTTCGCAAACAGGTGCAGGTCGGTGTATTTCGACAGGTCAGCCGTCAGGCCGACGATATCTTCGCGCTCTGCCGCCAGTTCAACCAGCGCCTGACCGAAGGGCGCGCTAACCGTGCCTGCACCCTCAGCAGAGAGCGATGCGATCATCGCAGAAGTGAGCTGACGTTCGCTGGCATCTACCGGTTTGCGGGGTTCCCACTTAGATTTACGCCGGCTATTTGGTGCGTATCCGCTCATGCTGGTTTGTCCTCTTCCAGAACCGCTAGGGCTTTATCCCACTCATCTTCATCAACACGAACGAAGTGAGTAATTTCACGTGCTTCCAGGAAAGGAACGCCTTTGCACATTAGCGTGTCACAGATGATTGCGCGCGGCTTGTCGCTAGCCTGGTTCCGCGCATTATCGAACGCCGTCAACAGCGCATCCATATCGTTACCGTCCACACGCTGTGTGTACCAGCCGAAGGCTTCAAACTTCGCATCTACAGGTTCAGACGAGAGCATCTGGGTCGAAGCACCATCGGCCTGCTGATTATTGAAGTCGACAATACAGATCAGGTTATCGAGCCTATGGTGAGCCGCTGACATAGCCGCTTCCCAGGTTGAACCCTCGCCTAACTCGCCATCCGACATCAGGTTGTAGATAACGGCGTCGGATCTCTTGCGTTTTAGACCCAGCGCCATTCCGACACCTATACCTAAACCCTGTCCCAGTGAGCCACCCGTGATCTCCATACCCGGTGTATACGATGCCATACCGGACATCGGCAGACGGCTATCATCAGTACCGTAGGTCTCCAGTTCATATTCAGGCAACACTCCCTTCTCAATTAGCACAGAGTAGAGTGCAATGGCGTAATGACCGATAGAGAGCAGGAAGCGATCACGGCCTTCCCACGCCGGATCCTCAGGCCTCATCCTCAGCGCGTGGAAATAGGAGACGGCCAACACATCAGCCACGCCGAGAGCCTGTCCTATGTAACCCTGCTTCTGCACGGCGCCCATCCGTAGCGCTTTGTGGCGAATAGCCCAAGCACGACGTTTCAACTCGGCAAGCAGTCCGCTTCGATCTATTTGAATCATCCAGCTCTCTCTCTGTTTTAATTGAATCCTATTTTTCACCGCCAAGATCCATCAAACAAGCAGTTGCTCGTAAGCATTTATTAAGCTGTGCTTAATTAGAAGACACATTAGAATAAGCTGAGTTAACTCAAAAGTGGTCTAGTCATGTACCGTGATCCCAGTTTAAACGCCATAACCTACTTCGAATCTGTTGCCCGCCACGGTCGTGTTGCTCGCGCAGCCGAAGAGCTACATGTTTCAGCATCAGCCGTAAGCCAGCAGATTAAGAATCTCGAAGAGCACTTAGGTATCACGCTCTTCCGTCGCGAAAAGCGCCAGCTGAGTCTTACTGCGGAGGGCGAGCAGCTCTATATGGCTGCAACTTCTGCTTTTACGCTTCTTCGCGATGCCCGTACATCAATCTCGCGCCAGCGTGAGAGCAATCAGATCATCATGCGCGCTTCGCCCAGTTTCGCGGTACGCTGGCTCGGTCCGCGACTTTCGCATTTCATCGCAGCCCACCCGAGTTGGGACTTCAGGGTAGATGCCTCGCCAGATCCCTCAAACTTCGAGCGTGAGGTAGTCGACCTCGACCTCCGTTACGGCCGAGGTAATTGGCCAGGACTGCATTGTGAGGCTGTGGTCTACGACTATCTTATGCCAATGTGTAGCCCCGATTATCTGGCGGAGCTTTCGCAAACCTGCACCTCAGCAGAGCAGCTTCTAGGAAGAGCCCGGCTTGTTGATAGTGTCAAAACAACGATGCAATGGGATAACTGGCTGGCCAGGCATCGTATTCAGCGCCGCAGTGATACTTCGGCACTGAGATTCGATCGCTCGTCCATGGCAATCCAGCAGGCTGTTAACGGTTTGGGTGTGGTACTCGACTCAACTACCCTGGCACGCGATGAGCTTCTCGATGGCACGCTGGTACCGCTTGCTCCAGAGCTGGGGGCACTGCGCTTTCCAGCCTACTGGATAGTGAGCCCGGCACGACACCAGAGTCGGCACTTAGTTAAAGTTTTTTCTGAGTGGATTAAAGATGAGGCCTCTAGGCACGAGCAGGAGATTAAAGCCTATCTGGCAAAGAGGGGAATTGAGGTTACCGACCATGAGCCCTGATCCGTGCGACGAAAATCCTGACCTCTTTTTTATCCGTCGCCGGACGTGCTAGCTTTCTGTGTACAGGTCCTGATCTACTGAGGAGGACCCGAGCAATAGCTACTGATCAAAGGCTACCTGAACTTTCATTGCGACCTTACGATCAACAGCCACTTCAAACGCATCGCGAAAAGCGTCCAAACCGTAGGTGTGAGTGAGTATTGGCTTAACATCAATCAGCCCAGCCGCCATAAACTCAACCGCTTTATGGAACTCCTGATGGAAACGAAACGAACCGCGCAGTTCAAGCTCTTTAGCAGTGATCGCCATCATTGGCAGGCTCATCGGACCACCAAGGCCCAGCTGCACGATTGCACCGCGGGGACGCATGCAGGTGATTGCGTTAGTTAACGCAGCTTCAGAGCCGGAGCACTCAATTAGAGCATCAACCTGGCCCTTCCCGGAACGCAATACTTCAAAAGCCTCAGGCTGAGTCAGAGAGTTAATGACAATGTCTGCACCGGCCCGCTTGGCGAACTCCAATGTAAAGTCAGAGATATCCACCGCAATCACTTTGGCAGCACCCGCACGGCGGGCCGCCAGAACACACATCACCCCTATCGGACCGCACCCAGTCACCATTACCGTCTTACCAAAAACATTACCAGCGCGACTAACAGCATGGAGACCAACGGA
>JABXHP010000047.1 GCA_013373575.1 Oceanospirillaceae bacterium
TCGACCTACCCGACCAAACGGTCAACATAACCGCCAGCATGGGGATCTGTG
Organism: Oceanospirillaceae bacterium; assembly: GCA_013373575.1. Lineage (GTDB taxonomy): Bacteria > Pseudomonadota > Gammaproteobacteria > Pseudomonadales > Balneatricaceae > Marinobacterium_E. The sequence goes on from JABXHP010000047.1 coordinate 52, forward strand.
TTTACCCTGAGGATGGCAGCAACGCCTCTGAGCTACTGAAAAACGCCGACGCCGCAATGTTCCATGCTAAAGGGCTGGGTAGAAACACCTGTCAGTTCTATACCGAAGAGCTCACCCGTAAAGCCTTTGAAGTCCTGTTGTTGGAGAATGATCTACGCCAAGCGATCGAACACAACGAACTTGAACTCTACTACCAGCCACAGGTCGATCTGCGCACGGGCAAAGTTGTAGGGGCCGAGGCACTAATCCGCTGGAACCATAAAGTGCTCGGTACCGTCTCACCTGCGCGCTTTATCCCTATTGCCGAAGAGTCAGGTCTTATCATTGAAATTGGGGATTGGGTACTCGAAGAGGGTTGCCGCCAGCTTCATAAATGGTACACCGAGGGCAGCATAGAGCTGAGCCACCTAGCACTTAATGTCGCCGCTATGCAACTTAGTCGTGGGGGCTTGGTTGCTCGTTTGGCTGAACTGCTCAGTAAGTACGAATTCCAGGCGGGCAGACTGGAGCTTGAGGTAACTGAAGGGTTCGTTATGGAGAAGACAGAGCGGTCCATCAATCAACTGGTCGCCATTCAAGAGCTTGGCGTAACGCTTGCGATTGATGACTTTGGGACGGGTTACTCGTCGCTCAGTTATCTCAAAGACCTGCCTATGGATAAACTCAAAATTGACCAGTCGTTCATTCGAGGTGTGCCGCACGACTCAGATGACCTTGCAATAACCAAGACAATTTTGGCACTAGGCCAGGGCTTAGGGCTTCGAGTTATCGCTGAGGGTGTAGAGACTCAAGAGCAGGCCAGCTTCCTACTAGAGGCGGGCTGCGAATATGCACAGGGCTACCTCTTTAGTAAGCCTCTACCGGCAGATGAATTTGAAGCTTACGTGCAGCGAAATAGGCAGAGCTAGCGCCCGAGAAACTGTCTCAGCTTCTTTGCTACTGTAGAGTTCTTTCGGGCCGTAAGCAGATAAACGAAAAGCCGGCTCCAGCCAATTATCGTCAGGACAAACATAAAGCCCAATTTCACATCATCCGTTACCACAGCGACCAGTGTCATAGAGGCGATAGTCGCTAGGACAGCAAGGATAATGACCTCAAGTTGGCGAGGTCGAAAAAAACGCCAGTAGAGAAAAAGAACAACGGCAATAATGATAACGATAAAGTGCATGGCACGAGGCTACGTTAAGAGCGGCGCAGATGCAATTGCTCCGACTAGACGGAATAGCCAATCAGCAACTCTGCGCGCTCTTCCAGCAGATCTAGTAGTACTCTCTCAATATAATTTCCCCCAATACTGATGCGATCGGAAGATGAGAGCGCTTTCGTGAGCGAACAACAGCGCTGATAGTCACCCTCAAGGAAGGCTAACAACGCATCAACTATGGCCTTGGAGACTCTCCCTGAGGCCGTGCCTAGCTGCTCTAGCTTTGAGCGAAGCGCTACAAGCGCTACCCTATCGCCAGCAACGAGCAGGATTACACTTACGTGCAGAGCGATAAAAGGGTGAGCAATCAAACTTTCATACTGATCACAAAGTGCTCGCTCAGCTTTACTCACCTCTACACTGGGACCCTCACTCAGGAAGGCGCGCAACAGAAACCCACCGGCATCGGCAAGCTTTAAAACCCTATCGCAGCTACTGACCTCAGGAGCGGCGTACTCTCTGTAATAGCGCCACGCGGCTCTGGAATCCCCAAGCTCTAATTGGGACAGTGCTAGGTGCCAGTAAATATGACTAAGAAGCGCTCCATCCTGCGCCCTAACCCGATAGCGTTCTAACCACTGCAGCAGAAGCTCGGAGGAGCGCTCTGGGAGGTGTTCCTGGTATAGCACATGGGCATAGGAGTGCATCACATACAAAGAGCTCGTACGCTGCTCAAGAGCACGCTCCACAATGGCTAGCCCACGAGCACTGTCACCCGCTTCACTCACGGCAAAGCCGAGTCGTGCAAGGTAAGCCCAGTCAGTTTTGAGACGCGAATCGGCAGCCTCTAAAATACGCTGCACACGCTCAAGCTTCGACGCTCCACCATGGAAAATAAGGTAGTCACAGAGCTGAGAAATGACTACCAAGTCGTAACCGAAAATAGAGACATAGTGCTCCGTGGACACGAGATTTTTGGAAGGATCGTCAAGAAATAGAAATAGTGCGCCAATATGTGCCCGCTCCCACTCTTCCGAGTCTTCCAAGGCAGCCAGTGCCCGCAGACGGAAATCTGCAGCGTCCTGCTCATCTTGCTCTTTAGCCAGCATATAACGTGCAGCCAACGCCATACAGAAGCGAGGATCCTGCGCAATCGACTCCTCAAGCGCCTCAAGCACACCGCTCTCAGAGCCAAGAATACGATCCACAGCCAAAGCATAAGCTTCACCAGCTAGAGTAGAGCGAGCCGAAAATCGTTTGCCTGTACGGGGGTCTCGCATAAATACTCCAGTGGTTATTCAAAGAGTATAGTCGCGATTAGGGTGCTAAGTAACCGCCTTCCTAAATTGCTTCGCAAAACGCAAATCGTCGTGTAGCGGACCGGAAATGAAGAGAACCTCAATAAATTCCGAGCAAGAAAATGCTGAGTGCGGTTGATACTAATTAGGGAGCCCGCTCTAGTGAGCGATATATATCCTAGGGAATAATCGAGCAATACATGCAGTTACAACAGATCGATTTGGAATGGCTGGGAAAGAGTGGTGCAGGCGTATGCCAAGGATACCTTGGAGCAAACTACTCAAAGTTATTTAGATTCCCATCTAATTTTAGATGGGAACTTAAATTGATATCCAAGACCGCAGGTTGCAACCTCGGTATAGAGGTTAGTTCCACTGTTCGATCTATCGAGAAGCGTTATTAAGCGTGGAGCAAAGTTTAGGCGCCGGTTAGTCACCACCGCTTTGCGGGGACTCATACGTAGATCGCAGGCGCACCCGTGCGCTCGGATCTCCCAGCTGGGATTTACGGAGCCA
>JABXHP010000137.1 GCA_013373575.1 Oceanospirillaceae bacterium
AACTACTTCCTGCAGTCAGAGGCGGGTCGTCGCGTTATTGCTGAGCAGTACGTCGGTCTTCCTTACGAAGATTTGAAGTAATAGTCTGAGCTCTCTGCGGGCAGCTGAGACCTCGGAAGAGGGATCGGGGCCCGCTTAAACCATCCATGGGTCGCTTCGTGATTTACTTCCCTGTAAATCAAGAGCCCCGATTACCTCTCCCGAGCCCTCAACTGCCCCAAGGTTCAGTTCGGTCTCACATTAGCTATCCCGCAACCTTTGGCTCGAATCAGCAAAGCTGCGGTGGTTGAAAGCGTACTTGCCCATGGATGGCTTGCAGCGACTCGGGAAAATAGACCCGGGCAGGTGAGCGCCTGCGTAAGTGTCGCGAGCACTAGGCAGGTTCTCACTCCTCCGGCAGAATAACAGAAAAACTTATTGGAAATCAGCGTGTGACCAAGCGCATCTCAATTGCACCTGAATGGGTCGTTCTCTTTGCCGGCATTATTGCTGCCTTCCATATTGGTAAGTTAGCACCCGCTATTCCCGTGCTTCAGGCCGAGATGGGTATCTCCTTGGTTGAGGCTGGTCTGCTATTGTCTTTGGTTCAGTTTGTCGGGATGAGCTCAGGCGTGTTTTGGGGCTTTGCGGTTGGCCGGATTGGATTGCGCCGTGCTGTTTTGATCGGGCTCTCCCTGCTGATGCTTGGTAGTTTTTTAGGCGGATTCTCTGCCGATTCAGCCATGCTGCTGGTGCTGCGAGTCGTTGAGGGGATGGGGTTTGTCTTGGTGGCGTTGTCCGGCCCCGGTTTGATGCGTGCTCTGGTGCCTCCAGAACGACTCAATCTGAGTATTGGTTGGTGGGGGACCTTTATGGGGCTGGGCGCCGGTGGTGCCATGTTCATTGGATCGCTGTTGCTAGAGTACTTCGATTGGCACCTCTGGTGGTGGGTGAGCGCGGCACTCACGTTGCTGACACTCTTCTGGGTGCGCGGCGCAATTCCCGCAGAGGTTGATCGAATCAGTGGACCGAAATCGGATTTTCTTGGGCACCTGTTTGAAAACCTCGGTCAGGTATTGAAGAGCCAGGGACCCTGGTTATTGGCGATTATGTTTGCCGCCTACTCGGGTCAGTGGCTGGCCGTTGTTGGTTTCCTGCCATCGATCTACGCCGAGGCGGGTATCTCAGGAATCTGGATCGCATTACTCACGGCGCTGGTGGCTATTATTAATGCTGCGGGGAATGTCCTAGGAGGACGCCTGCTTCACCGTGGTGTTGGTGCAGAACGCCTACTGATGCTGGTTTTTACGCTGATGGGCTGTATGACCTGGATCGCTTACTCAACCTTGTTTAATGGACTGGTCTGGCTGCAGTTTGCTGCGGTACTTATCTTCTCGGGCGTGGGTGGAATTATTCCTGCGGTACTCTTTGCCGTTGCTGTGCTGCGTGCCCCGCGCGCGGATCTGGTGCCGACGACTATAGGCTGGATACAGCAGATGTCTGCGCTGGGGCAGCTCAGTACGCCGCCAATCTTCGCTTGGGTCGCAGTACAGGTGGGCGGTTGGAGTTACACCTGGTGGATGACGGGACTGTTGTCGTTGATTGGCGTTATGCTGGCGCTGAGGCTCTCTTGCTTGAAAGCCGCACCCGCCGCCAGCTAGCTCGTTTATTGGCTGTCGAGCTCGATGATCTGCTCAACCAGAGCCGTCATTGTGGTGGCAAACGCATCCGGACGCAGATACTGCGCATGGTAGGGCGCTCCGGATCTATCGATGTACGCAGCCAGCATGCCAGCACTGAGCGCACCGTGGGTATCCCAGTCGTGTGTGGCGATAAGGCGAAGTGATTCGATAGGTTTTGCCAACTGCTCTGCCGCAAAACGATAGACACGCGGGTCGGGTTTGAAACTGCCTGTCGACTCAACTGAGATACGCTCATCGAATAGCGCCGCCAATCCTGAGTTGCTAATTTGCGACCTGACCAGTTTGATTGAAGAGTTACTGAAGGCGATGGTACGGTAACCAGCGCTGCGCAGGCGCTGCAAAGCGTCACGCATATCAGGATGGGCTGGCAAAGTCGCGAAAGCGCCTAGAATATCTTGCTTTGCAGCTGCGTCGAGCTGTAGATGCATTCTGGCTGCGAGAGTCTCCAGCATCGTTCCCGCTAAACTTCCAAAATCACTCTTCACACCAGTCAATGCACAGACATTAGAGCTGTGCAGAAGAGTCGAGAACCAAGTTGAGGTCACGCCTTCGCTACCAAAGTGTTGCGCGAATAGTGGCTTAAGCGAGCTGAGATCGAGTACAGTCTCGTTAATATCAAACAGAATCGTGTCGCGTGTCATTGTGGTTCCTCGTTAAGCCGGTAGGGCAGTCTCTGTGCTTTTTGCGAATTCTGCAGTGGAGTGTATATCATCTATTTACGGTTTCGGCGGACTAATGAGGGGTAGAGGTTAATGAATCTGGATAACGCCAAGCAAGCGGCTGAGTTGCTAAGTAAAACTTGGCGCTCAGGTGAGGTGATCGAAGCGCTACCTGCAGCAGTGCGTCCGACAGATAGAGAGGCGGGTTATCTGATTCAGGCGCAGTTAGAACAGTTCAGCGAGCAGCCTGTCTTTGGCTGGAAAATCGCGGCAACTAGCAGTGCAGGACAAGCGCACATTGGAATTGATGGTCCGATAGCTGGGCGGATTTTTGCGGAGACTGTCTATTACGATGGCGATACGATCCCCTTTGGAGCTAATCGAATGTGTGTCGCTGAGGCTGAGTTCGCTTTCAAGATGGGGCGTGACCTTGAACCGCGTGCGGAGCACTATGAGATGGATGAGGTACTTGATGCTGTTGCCGATCTCTACCTCGCAATTGAGACACCAGATTCTCGCTTCGAAGACTTTGTTAGGGCAGGTGGTCCGCAACTCATTGCCGATAACGCCTGCGCTTACCGTTTCATCTTAGGGCCTAAGGCTCCCGCGCTGTGGCGGGAGTTAGACCTCGCCGCCCACGAAACCTTGGGACGTGTAACAGACCAAGCCGATGCGCCGGGGCGGGGTGCCAACGTTCTGGGTGATCCTCGATTGGCGCTGCTCTGGCTCGTGAATGAACTCGCCTCGCTTGGGATAACCCTCAGAGCCGGTCAATACGTAACAACAGGTACCACGACTGTGCCGATGCCGATAAAAGCGGGCGATAGAGTCAGTGCTGATTTTGGGGTTTTGGGAGAGGTGAATTGTTCGTTTCTTTGAGACATGAAGTAACTAATCGTCCGCTACAGTGGCCCCCTATAGAGGGATGGTGAATTCTCTGAGGTGGATTATAGGAGCCCAATTTATTGGGCAATTTGTGACGAAGAGCAATAAAAAAGGCGACTCTCATTTGAGGTCGCCTTTTTCTGTTCAGCTAATGCTTATTTCATTGTAGGCATTGAGAACTCTGGGCCT
>JABXHP010000053.1 GCA_013373575.1 Oceanospirillaceae bacterium
CCAAGTTGATAGTGCCGACTCAGTTTACGCAGCTCAATCACAGAGGATTAACCTCGCTTTTAAGTAGCGTGTCGAGGTTTTCCAGCCGAGTCAAAATCTGCTCGCCTGCTGTGACCCCTGAACGGATCTCGCTCCAGCTCCAGTTAGCCAGACCAACCTCTACCTCAACCTTCTCAAGCCTCTTGCTCTGGGGGTTGTAGCGCACGAGCTGATTTCCGCCCAGCAGCGCTTCGGTGGGTACACGCACAACCTTATCAGCATATCCAGTGATAATCTCGACATCCGCGGAGTAGCCAACCAGCAACTTCACCTCTTCGGGTGGATCAATCAGGGTGACTTCGATGTCGAGCGTGCGCGCCTGTTTCTCCAGTGCTGAGACCCGCGTACCTGTGCGGCTCACTGCCCCAGTGAAGACCTGACCACGGAATGCATCCAAAGTGACGCGCGTCTGCTGCCCGACACTCACTTTTGACGCTTCAACTTCATCAATTGGAGCCTCAATGTAAAGGCAGGAGTCATCGAGCAACTCAACTGCCGGCGGTGTCTGAATACCTGGCGGGGAGGGGGTTACTATTTCACCGATATCACCGTTAACGGCTGCAATAGTACCGGCAAACGGGGCGTAGAGTTTAGTGCTATCGAATTGTATCTGAGCTAGATCCCGAGCCGCAGAGGCCCGCTCGGTCATTGCCTGGCTGTGGCTACAGCTCAGAGCTCTAAGCTGGGCATCGGTCTCAAGTTGGTCGAGTCGTTCGCCAGAGACTAGTTTTTGTTGGACCAGAGACTCGGCGCGTGCAGCTTCGCGTTTAGCCAGCGAGGCAGAGTCGCAGGCGCTCTGCTGTTCAATCTGCGCGGCACGCAGATCCGCCTGGGCGAGCGCTAGGCGTGCCTGCTCCTCGGCGTTATCCAACTCTAGCAGCAGTTGCTCAGCTTTGACCCGTTCACCCTCATCGACAAAGAGTTGGGAGACACGCCCACCTACGCGCAAAGAGAGGGATGCACTGGTACAGGCATAGACGGTACCGGCTCGACTATTAGCTGAGATACGCTCAACTAAACCGGTCTCTATGGTATGCAGTTGAAGGTTGGTAACTGGAGCAGGTTTGAACTGCCACCAAAGGAGGGCAGCAATAACAGCGGCCAATGAAACTAACCAGGTTGTGCGCACAGCAGACTCCTCGTCCCTGTTGAGGTGAGCGCTAGCTGGAGAGTTTGTGGTTGTGCACTTCCCAGCCAGCATCTCGCCGTTGTTTGAAACTCTCTCGAGCGGCCGAAAGAATCTCAGGATCCTGAACTACAATCTCAGCAATGCGTTCAACCTGGGTGATATTTTGCGGTGCATCAACCCCAAGGTTTACTAGCACATCCGCATCGAGCTGAGCGGCCTCGTCGGTGCTCAGGGTGATCGGTGCCTTGATCTCAGACCCTAGTATAGTATGTGGCAGGAAAGCTTCCGGTCGAAATGACCAAAGACGCTGATCTAACTGCCTCAAGTCAGCTTCTGAGCGCAGATGCACATGAATTTTCAGGTTCTGTCGCAAGAGCTTATCGCACAAGCGACATACGAACAGCTCGCGGCTGTCGTAGTCACTCTGCGGTAGAACGTAGTAGTCAGCGCGTGGCACTTACGACTCTTTCTCTTCAGCGATATCCAGTAGGTACTGGCACAGCATAGGTACACAACGGCCCGTTGCCCCTTTTGCCTTACCCGAGTTCCAAGCCACACCGGCAATATCGAGGTGAGCCCAAGCGAACTTCTTCGTGAAGCGCGATAGGAAACAAGCTGCAGTGATGGTGCCAGCTGGACGACCACCAATGTTAGCGATGTCAGCAAAGTTGCTATCTAGCTGAGGCTGGTACTCATCCCACAAAGGTAGCTGCCAAGCACGGTCACCCGCGTACTGCCCGGCATCCAGGAGCTTGTTGGCGAGCTCTTGGTTGTTTGAGAGCAGACCGGTCGCTTGATGACCCAGGGCGATAATACATGCACCTGTTAGCGTGGCGACGTCGATAACGCTCTGCGGCTCAAAACGCTCGACATATGTGAGCGCATCACAGAGTACCAGACGGCCTTCAGCGTCGGTGTTGAGTATCTCTACCGTCTGTCCCGAGAGCGTTGTTACAACATCACCCGGTTTTGTGGCATTACCGCTTGGCATATTCTCCGCAGCAGCGACCAGTACCACGAGGTTGATTGGCAGCGCCATCTCAGCCACAGCTTCCACCGCACCCAGAACGCTAGCCGCACCACACATATCGAACTTCATCTCGTCCATCTCGGCACCGGGCTTGAGGCTGATGCCACCGGTGTCGAAGGTGATGCCTTTGCCCACGAGCGCGTGAGGTTTTTCCGATTCGTCTGCGCCTGTGTATTTGATGACCAAGAGACGCGGCGGGATCTCGCTCCCTTTGCCGACCGCCATGAGCGCGCCCATGCCCATCTCAGTCATCTGCTTCTCATCCAGTATCTCTACGCTGATGCTGTCGAACTCTTCTGCCAGGTTCTTAGCATGATCGGCGAGGTAGAGAGGTGTACAGATGTTGCCAGGTAGGTTACCCAGTTCGCGCGCTGTGCTCACACCGTTTGCGATGGCGACACCGTCGAGCAGTGCTCCCTCGGCCAACTCTGTCTGCTCCTCTTCGCAGAGTATAAATAGGTGCTCAAGTTTAACGGGGTCCGCTTTTTTGCTCTTGGTTGCGTCGTAGCTGTAGAGCGCCGCAGAACTCCACTCCACTAGGTGGCGCGTGTCGCGGTAGATATCGTCATCATCTGAAGTGGCACCATCGAGCGCCAGTACAGCAGAGGCTACGCCCAGTTTGTTAATGGTGGTTGCGGCGGCATTGATAAGAGTTTGCTGTTTGCCGATGCTACGCTCACCCGCTTTACCTAAGCCAAGCAGCAGTACGCGCTTGGCAGTCACGCCCGGGAGGTCACGCAGAAGCTGGCTCTCGCCATTTTTACCGCTGAAATCTCCGCTATCAAGTAGCCCCTTTAGGTATCCGCCAGCCGCGCTATCGATCGCCTCTGCGCTGGGGGTGAAATCTGCGTCTGCACCGATGCCGATCACCAGACAATCGGTTTCGATCTGAACGGGTGCACCATTGATAATTTCAAAGTCCATAGGTATTCCTTATAATGCTGGGCTTGGCCGGAGGGCCACTATAAGCCAATTGCAATCAATGTAAACCATCATCAATCAGAAGGACACCGGCTTGATTATCTTTCGATATCTCACGCGCGACGTGCTACAGACAGCGCTAGCGGTGACCAGTGTTCTGCTACTTATCATCACAAGTACCCACCTTATCGGTTACCTTGCTGATGCAGCAGCCGGGGAGATAGCTACGTCAGTGGTACTGCAACTGGTTTTTAATCGCATACCGCTGTTTCTTGAGTTGCTACTGCCGTTGGGGCTGTTTCTTGGGATTTTGCTAGCGCATGGGCGCTTCTATCTAGAGTCGGAGATGGTGGTACTGCACGCGTGTGGTTTGAGTAATCGCCGCTTAATCGGTTACACCCTCGCGCCGGGGGTGCTGGTTGCACTCTTGGTTGGCTTCGTCAGTCTATATCTGACCCCCGCTGGAATGTATGAAGCGAAACGTATCGTCGCCGAACAGCGTAACCGTACAGAGCTGGATATGGTTATCCCCGGGGCGTTCCAAACCTCCAAATCGGGTCAGGTAACCTACGCCCGCGATGTATCTGAGTCAGGCGAACTGATCGACCTGTTTATCACCGGTGAGAAAAATGGGGTTCCCTTCGTTATCACTGCCCCGCGCGGTGAACAGAGGTTTGAAGAGGATCAGGGTCGCTATCTAGTGCTGCATGAGGGGTATCGCTACCAAGGTCAGCCGGGTGTCGATCTATTCGAAGAGTTGGAGTTCTCCGCTTATGGTATGCGTCTGCCCGATCCGCAGCTCAGTGCGCCAATTCGTCACTTAGATGCTGTTCCTACAAGCGAGTTGTGGGGCGCAACTGAGGCGCCTCTTGTTAGCCGTCTGCACTGGCGCCTCTCTTTGCCGGTTCTCGCACTAGTCGTTGTGTTGTTAGCCGTACCCCTGGCCAAAACCAATCCGCGCCGCGGGCGTTACGCCAAATTAATCCCCTCGATTCTGATCTATCAGCTCTATGTTGCATCGCTCACTGGCGCGCGCTCAGCCGTAGAGCAGAGTGATGTTGGGCCTTGGTCTATCTGGATGGTGCATTTGGTGGCGATACTTTTAGCGCTGAGTTTCACCCGGTTTGAGCGCCTCTGGGTCATGGTATTACGATACACTCCCCACTTTAGTGCGCGCCGCTCTACCACGGCTACGAAGAGGCTAAACTGATGTTACTCACCCGCCTTGATCGCTACGTTGGTATTCACATATTGGGCGCTTTCTGCGTTGTAATGCTAGTGCTCCTCGGATTGATGGGCATCTCTATGTTGCTTGATGAACTTGGCGACGTTGATGCCCGATATCAGCTAAGCGATGCACTTGTCTTCGTTTTACTGAGCCTCCCCGCCACCGCAAATCAGCTTCTCCCTTTGAGCGCCCTCGTGGCTACCCTGGTTGGCTTGGGTATGCTGGCAAGCACATCAGAATTGACGGTGATGCGTGCTTCGGGACTATCGCTTGCGCGGCTGATTCTAACTGTATTAAAACCAGTAATGCTGCTTGCCTTTGCTGCATTACTACTCAGTGAGTTTGTTGTGCCGATTGCCCAACAGAGCGCTGCGGGCTACAAAATAGAGAAGCAGGGGGCTGCTAAAGCTCAAAGTGCCAATGCAGGTGCTTGGTATCGTGAAGCAGACAGCTTCATTCATGTCGGTGCCATTCTGCCCGGCGGTGAGTTAATTGGCATAGTGCAGCACCAGTTCGATCGA
>JABXHP010000186.1 GCA_013373575.1 Oceanospirillaceae bacterium
TCCTGCTACAGGCACGCGCGACTAATGAGCAGCTACAAAGCAGCATTACACTGGAGCAGCAAAAACTTCTAGATCTTCGAAGCGAATTGAAACGCGGTGAAAATATGAAAAAGGCCTACGGGCAGAACCAATAGGCCTTTTGCTAGAAGCGATCAGTTTATGTAGTTAAACAGGCTCAAGCCCTGAATTTTTGCAAAGCTCGCATAAGCAGCTTCCAGCGCCAACTGACGCTTAGAAAGTTCTGTAGCTGCCGCGGCATAGTCCAGGTCTTCAACAGCAGAAAGCGTACCCTCAGTTAACAGTTTGAAGTCGAGGTTACTGAATTCTGCAGACTCCATTGCATTGAGTCGCGCCCCCATACCCGCTACTGACTGACTGAAGCGCTCTTGCACCACAGACAGTCCCTCTAGCGTAGCGGTTAGGACGTCACTGAGCTCAAGCCTCTCTTCGGCATCTGTAGAGGAGAGTGTCCGGATGGCCTCAACCGCATCTTGCATTGAGTTCAGCAGGTTGGTCTTATCTTGTTTCAAGCGAAGTGTGACTTCTGCAGGTGGAACATAAGCAAGTGTTATCTCTTCACTTTGCTGGTCTAGAGGGAGAGTCAAATCGATTTCGACACCGTTTATATTCGTGATAGTCACCTGGTTACTGCTAATCCCGAGATTATCAGCAATTGACTGGTCAACTGAAGCAAATTGAATTTCATCGGTATCGTTAACCGATGTGAACATCAACCCCTCGCCGGCTGTGTAGCTAACCGTTATCTCACCGCCAAGAACAGAATCCAAGTCAATCTGAGATTGTATGTCTCCAACTAATGCATCAGCATCAGTGTAGGGGCCGGCTAGCGTTATAGAACCGCTCTCTTGACCATTGAGTTCTAACGAGAAACTTCCTTCAATAGGAGTTACCAAATCGGTAACGGCTGATAAATTGATATCCTCGGACGCTGTGAGAGCTCCAATCGAAGGATCTTGATACCCCCCTGCTCCCAACGGATTCCCTTGACCATCATTCAGCGACCATTGGTAACCAGCTACTTCATCGTAAACAATATCTAGCTTTAAATCCCCAAGTCCCGGATTCGTTCCGTCACCTAGCATCGCAGTCGAGAAGCTTTCCGTTACCGAGTCTGCAGATGCAATTCTAACGTCAGATATCAGGGTATCTTCGCCCCCTATCACTCGCAATCCGGGTAATACAGTCGCCGGATCCAAAGCAAGCGTTAGGTTAGACACGGAAGCATCGGGCGAGAATGAGTATGTCCATCCATCAAATACCGCCTCAATAGTATCTCCAGCGGTGAACGATCCAGATACAAGAGCACCATTTATATCGTTCACAACAGCATCGCCACCGTCGCGTAGCTCATAGCTACCTCCGGATACCACCAATGTTAGTGAATCAAAAGCTGCAAACTGCTCTTGCATTCTTTCGATATCCATCACGTTTATACTATTTACTACCGCAGTCCCCTCGGGGCTTTGAATAAAATTTGGTTCATCTTTTAAGGCTGCATTGTTTGGCAGTAGCATTGTAAGAGTGGCGCCATCTACCGCGACCTCTAATGTATTCGGTGAAGTATCGAGATCTGTGTATGAAATATTCTCGAGCGGCGTTCCATCCGCAGCTCTAACAGGATTCCCGGTGCTATCCAGCACCGAGTACACCAGACCGTCTGTCACTCCCCCGTCGTCAATCCGAGCAACACTGAGCTTTAAATCGCCGGTAGTGCGCATAAAATTGTCGAAGGCATCCTGATCGAGAACATTAACCTCGCTCAACGCACCAGCCAAAAGCGGATTATCTCCCCCACCAAGCGTGGTTAACTCAAGTACGCTTGGTATGGATTCGAACAGGTAGCGCCCGGTATCCGTTGATTCCAAATATTGCGAGCTCCCAACCTGAATCTGCTTGCTGGTGTCATCTCCTTGGTAGGTATATGAACCATCACCGTTCAACTGATAGGTTTGCGTTGTGCCTTTAGATCCCGAGAATATGTACTCGCCTTTGGCATCTCGCGTGTTCATCAGACTTGCAGCGTAGCCAACTAACTCTTCGAGTTCGTAGCTAATGCTGTTGCGATCGGCATCGGTTAGCGTTCCATTTTTCACCTGCAGCAGCAGCTCCTGAGCGCGCGTGACTGCGATATTGAGCGAATCGATGGTGCTCTCTTCAAGCTCTAGTCGGCGTCGCGTGGAGTTAATATTCGTTTGAAAGACCTCAAACTGAGCCAGTTCACGCTTCAAATTAACGACTTGGTTAGCACCAACTGGATCATCCGCTAACGTCGTGAAATTCTTACCGCTTGATATCTTATTCTGGATTTCTGCCAGTTTTGTCTGGCCCTCCATCATGTTGCGGTTGGCTTCAGCGTAGATTTGCGTGGTCGAGATGCGCATTTCTATCTCTCCTACTTATCGCACTGCCGATATCAGACTATCGAAGATATCCTGATAGGCGGTAATTAGTCGTGTCGACGCGGTGTAGGCTTGCTGGTATTGAATAAGCTTAGCAGCCTCCTCATCCAGGTTTACACCGCGTACGCTCTCTAGAGCGTTCTCGCTGGCACTCAGCACAGACTGATTTGCCAACATCGATACCTTGACGACATTCGCTTGTGTACCAACTTTAGCTAGCAATTGACCGTAGGCATTCTGATAACTGTAGCCACTCACCGTCTCCGCTGTTTGCAGATTGGCCATCGCCAGAGCGTTTGAGTTATCCGACACGCCATCGGTGTTGTATTCAATCAGAAAGCGATCTCCAGCCTTGGGAAGATTGCGCAAGGTGATTTGATACAGATCATTCCCAGCACTGTTCTTCAATACAATCGGCTGACCCGAGATATACTCAAGGTTTTCTAGGCCATCAATAAGACTTGGGTTGTCTGGATCTGTCATATCATAGACATTGAATGTCGGATTTGTGGGACTACCGGCGTTAAAGACTATCTCTACGGGTTGGTCGAGTTGCCCTGGCCTTAGTGCAGAGGTGTCTCTGGCATCCAGAATCTCGATCAATTCAACTTCTGCATTGCCATCATTTGAGTCTGCAGGTGTCACCCTCAGGGGTGAGGCTAGTGCCAGACTAGATGGGTTGGTAATCGCCAGTCCGATATTGCGCGAAGCGGACTTAGTCGGCTGCAGCAAAAACAGATCGCCCTGATTGGGTGTTGCAGTACTACTAAGACTGAAGTTAAAACCATCCAAACTAAAGGTTAACGTTCGTTTAGTCGCACCCCGCTCTATCTGAAAGGCACCGTTTGGACCGACCTCATCTACACTTGCAAGATCAGACATTGATTTCGATTCGAAGAAAACACCATCTGAGAGGCGTTTAACGCGAAAAGAGTTCAACCCGGTAATTTCTAGCTGATAGTCGGACGCGGTGAGTTGAGATACATCTGAGTAGGTTAACGAAGTAGAAACGCCACTGGTCTTATTAGATGCTTTGGCGAACACCTGCCCTTGTTCGATCGACCGAAATAGATCTTGTCCCATGAGGCCGTCTAAATCGATACCCTTTCGATGCTGCTGATTCATCGTCTCTGAAAAGACAAGAGCAAGGCGCCCAACTTCACTTCGGGCGGGTTGCAGAATCTCATCCCGATAGCTAAAAATTCCGCCGAGGGCACCCTCACCAAGAAGCCCAGTTACATCAGAGCGAGTATTACCACGTTCCAGCACTATTTTTATCTGGGACGGATCAGTATCACCATCAGTAACGCCAAGAGTTGCAGATTGTCCCGACACCACGAGCGGTTCGCCATTTGCTAGGACCACATTATTTGTTATGCCCCCGTCAGACGAGAGGATATCAATAGAGACGTACCTCGAAAGCTCTTTGGTGAGTTTGTCTCGCTCATCTAGTAGGCTGTTATAATTCTGGTTTGAAGCTGCCAAGCCAGAAATCTTCACGTTTAACGCGGCGATGTTGGCTGTAATGGAGTTAATACCACTCACCATTGATCTCGACTCGGTAGTAAGCGCTGTCAATTGCTGCTCAAGACGTGAATCAAAATCTTGGAAAGTTGAGACTAGCGCACTTGCCTCAGCCAAAAGAAGCTGACGATTTGCTATAAATAACGGATCGTCCACCGCTTTCTGCATGGCAGCAAAGTAAGTATCCATAGACGCAGAGAGGTTAGTAGACTCCGACAGTAAGAGCTTATCTAGAAGCTCGATTTTGTTTGCCTGTTGTTCGCTAGAGCTATAGGCAGATTGATCTCGCCAAACCTGCTCAACTAAAAACTGATCTGTGATCCGTTGAATATCTTGAATCGCAACACCAAGAATTGGTGGGTCTTGAGTTGCAAAATTAACCCGCTGACGAGAGTAACCCTCTGTGTTTACGTTAGATATATTCTGCCCTGTGTAAGCCAAAGCTGACTGGTTAGCATTCAGCGCTTGGGTACCAATACTTAATAATCCTGAACTCATCTTTCACTCTCCTCAGCCAACCAGTGGCTGAATAAAACGCCTTTAACCCTGCTTATTGCCAACACCTAAGAGCGCAATTACGTCGGCGCTCAGGATGCGAGATATCTTGTTGGCATACTCGGGGTCGGTTGCGTATCCTGCCGCCTGCAGCTCCTGCAGGTAACGGACTGGGTTATCCGCCTGTTCA
>JABXHP010000394.1 GCA_013373575.1 Oceanospirillaceae bacterium
ATAAACAGCCCAATAGCGTAGCAGAGCGTGCCCAGCACGATCGCCTTACGGTCACCGAACTTCTCGGCGATGGCGCTAAAAATCGGCTGGCCGATGCCCCAGGCAAGGTTCTGAATGGCGATCGCAAAGGAGAAGTCAGCGCGTAGCCAGTTGAACTCCTCAGCGATAGGTATCTGGAATAGCCCGAAGGAAGCCCGGATAGAGAAGCCGAGCAGAAGTATGACACAACTAGCGATTAGAACTGGCGTCATTAAACGTGCCTGAGAAGGCGTAGCTACAGACATGAATATTTCTCCGTCATTAGATTATGAACTATAACCAGTTCTGTTCTAAAAATACCTAGGCGCCGTCCACTTTTTACACTATTCTGCGCGCGAAATTTGCCCGTCCCAATTTAACCCCCCCAGGGGAGGACCAATGGAAGATCGAATTATTGTTGGCAGCGAAGAGTGGTGCGCTTTTCCAACGCTGAGTATTCACGCTATCAAAGCCCGAGTAGATTCGGGCGCAAAGACATCTGCACTGCACGCGTTCAACATACGGAGCTTTAACCGCAATGGCGAACAGTGGGTCGGCTTTGATATCCATCCGCTGCAAAAGAGCGACACGCTCATTCTGCGCTGTGAATCTCCGGTTGTCGATCGACGCACGATTCGCAGTTCTAATGGCACCTCAGAGCGACGTTACGTTATTCGCGTTCCCATGGTCATCGGTGGTCAAACCTGGGATATCGAACTGACACTCACTAACCGCGACAGTATGGGTTACCGTATGCTCCTGGGTCGCGAAGCGATGCAAGGGCGGATGCTAGTCGACCCGAGTGCCCACTTTAATCTTGGTGACTTCTCCATTACCGAAGTACGTAAGATGTATGGAGTTTCAGAGCGCGCTGCGCGCGACCTGCGTATTGGAGTACTCGCTTCCAACCCAGAGCTCTACTCTAACCGTCGCTTGATGGAAGCGGGTGAGGAGCGCGGTCATGAGATGGTCTTTCTCGATATCAAGCAGTGCTACATGAAGCTTGATGCTGAGAACCCTGAGATTCATTACCGTGGCGGGGATGTGGTGACGGGTCTTGATGCTGTTATTCCGCGTATTCGCCCATCCATTACTTTTTATGGCTGCGCACTGACGCGCCATTTTGATAGTTTAGGTGTTTACACCCAAAACTCTGCTGATGCCATAACTATGTCACGCGACAAGCTCTACTCGCTGCAGTTATTGCAGAAGAGCGGTCTGGATATACCGATTAGTGGCTTCGCTAACTCACCCATGGAGACTGAAGATCTTATCTCTATGGTTGGCGGCGCCCCTCTAATAGTGAAGCTACTGGAAGGGACTCAGGGGCGCGGGGTTGTGCTGGCAGAGACAGATAAGGCTGCCGAGTCTGTGATCAATGCCATCAAGTCGCTGCGCGCAAACCTGCTGGTGCAAGAGTTTGTGAAAGAGGCGCAGGGTAAGGATCTACGCTGCTTTGTTATCGACGGTAAAGTGGTAGCCTCGATTCAGCGGACGGCAGCGCCGGGTGAGTTCCGTGCCAATATTCACCAAGGCGGCAGTGCCTCGGTGGTGAAGATCACACCGGACGAGCGCAAACTTGCAATCAAAGCAGCCAAAACACTGGGCCTGCAGGTGGCAGGGGTGGATATTATTCGCTCAAGCCGCGGGCCCTTGTTGCTCGAAGTGAACTCTTCACCAGGGCTTGAAGGTATAGAGTATGCCACGGGCATGGATATGGCGGGTGCCATGATCTCAGAGATCGAAAAACGCCTCGTTAAGCGGCGTAAGTAGGCCTACCAGCCTCTACTTCAATTACTTCGACTAGCAGCCGGCACTTGTGTCG
This sequence comes from Oceanospirillaceae bacterium, assembly GCA_013373575.1. Taxonomy (GTDB): domain Bacteria; phylum Pseudomonadota; class Gammaproteobacteria; order Pseudomonadales; family Balneatricaceae; genus Marinobacterium_E. The sequence continues at coordinate 1,844 of JABXHP010000394.1, forward strand.
GCTGTTATACGCTGCTCTTTTCGTTGGCCTAGTCGCTTTCTTGTTCTGCTAGTCGCTACGCTTACCCGCTCTCGGCCGCCCTCAGCAGTCCCTTGTGGATATGCTTGAGTCGCTCGGCTTCAAACAGAACTACTGTCAGGCATCGAAAGACGTTGTGCTTTTGCACTGCTCAGTCTCTAACCCCAGTCTTGTACTAGCCGGTGTTAGGTTTACCGGCCGGCTGGGTTACACCTCGCCTGATAGCCTTGCCTGAAAGTTGTGCTTCCTCAGCACACTGGCCACTACGATGTTTGATAGTAGCCACCGCCATTTTTTGGGTATGAAGGGGTGACCTGCAGATTCGCATTGGCGGCGGACAACCTCACTGCTGTCAGAACTGGTGAAGTAGATCGGAGTCTCCTTGCAACCAAAGCTACGCAGCAACTTTGCGACTTCGGGTCCCTGCCAGCCATCTTCTAGGAAGTAGTCAATCACCAGACAAGAGATCGCTCTCTTTTGAAGTATGTGTGTCAGTTCAAACCAACGAGTTATATGTTGTGCTTCAACACCTGCCTTGTTTATGGTTTCGGCGATAACCATTCCTTGAACTTTATCATCATCAATAACAACAACCATTTTATCCTCCTGCTGCCCGCGTTAGGGCGAACAGCCTGCAAAGGATGTTCTGCAAATCGCTTGCCAACCCAAACTGGCAATAAAAAAGGGGCCGCTAGGGCCCCTCTACTGATGATAGTTCGGTTATACGTTGGCGAACTGGTTCATTGTATTGTCTTTACCACCCGCCTTAAGCGCAGCTTCGCCGGCGAAGTACTCTTTGTGGTCGTCACCGATGTTAGAACCAGCCATATCCTGATGCTTGACAGTCGCAATACCCTGACGGATCTCCTTACGCTGTACACCACCTGCATATGCCAGCATGCCTTCGTTACCGAAGTAGCCTTTCGCCAGGTTGTCAGTAGACAGTGCCGCTGTGTGATACGTGGGCAGGGTGATCAGGTGGTGGAAGATACCGGCTTCGCGAGAGGCATCCGCCTGGAAGCTCTGGATACGTGCATCCGCTTCCTGACCCAGCGCAGTCTCATCGTAGTCAGCGCTCATCAACCTAGCACGGTCATATCCAGACATATCCTGTCCTTCTGCGCTCCAAGCATCGAATACCTGCTGGCGGAAATTGAGCGTCCAGTTGAAAGACGGTGAGTTGTTGTAAACCAGCTTTGCATTCGGGATTACTTCACGGATACGGTTTACCATAGCAGCAATCTGCTGTACGTGTGGCTTTTCAGTCTCGATCCAGAGTAGGTCAGCACCGTTCTGCAGGCTGGTGATACAGTCCAGAACCACGCGGTCCTCGCCTGAGCCTGCCTTGAACTGGAATAGGCCGCTCTGTAGACGCTTAGGTTTCATCAACTGGCCATTCGCCTTGATTACAACGTCGCCATTAGCGATGTCGTCAGCACTGTTGATGATGTCACCATCAAGGAAAGAGTTGTATTGGTCGCCCAGATCGCCTGGCTCATTAGTTACCGCGATCTGTTTAGTTAGACCAGCTCCTAGAGAGTCAGTACGTGCAACGATAACACCATCATCTACACCCAGTTCAAGGAAGGCGTAGCGAACAGCATTGATCTTCGCTAGGAAGTCAGAGTGCGGTACGGTTACTTTGCCGTCTTGGTGACCGCACTGCTTCTCATCAGATACTTGGTTCTCCAGCTGGATACAGCAAGCACCCGCTTCGATCATCTTCTTCGCCAGCAGGTAGGTCGCTTCTGCGTTACCGAAGCCTGCATCGATGTCGGCGATGATTGGTACGATGTGAGTTTCGAAGTTGTCGATTTTCGCGATTGTCTCAGCTTCCAGTGTCTGGTTGCCAGCTTCGCGAGCAGCATCGAGTTCACGGAAGAGGTGGTTCAGTTCCCAAGCATCCGCCTGCTTCAAGAAGGTGTAGAGCTCTTCGATCAGCATCGGTACTGAAGTTTTCTCGTGCATTGACTGGTCTGGTAGAGGACCGAAGTCAGAGCGCAGTGCTGCAACCATCCAGCCTGAAAGGTAGAGGTACTTCTTATCAGTTGTGCCGAAGTGCTTCTTGATAGAGATTAGTTTCTGCTGACCAATGAAACCGTGCCAGCAACCCAGCGACTGAGTGTACTGCGAGCTGTCGGCGTCGTAGTCAGCCATATCTTTGCGCATGATCTGTGCAGTGTATTTAGCGATATCCAGACCTGAATTGAAGCGGTTCTGGATCTTCATGCGTGTTGCAGACTCAGCGTTGATGGCTCCCCAAGTAGCGCCGTATTTGTTACAGGTCTGCTGGATAGATTCGATCTCTTGTTTGTAATTCGACATTAACTGCTTCCTCTATCGAGATATTGTGTGGCTTCTCTATCAAAGAGCTCATCTTTTGCTCTTTAAGTTAAGCGACATATTGGTATGGGGCTTGGGGTGTGTCAAAGGTGGTTTGTGCATAGCAGCAAACAGAGTTGTGCATCTGCGTAAAAGGGGCTCGCAATTCTGTAGTATGACTACAAGAATATTTTCGTTAAAAAACCACTTAAATATAATAATAACAAGGATTTAAGTTTGTGTAATAAAGTATATTAAACTTAAGTATTAGCTGCTTTCTTCTGTTTTTTAATGCCTTTTTAATAGCTATATTAAATTTAGATAGGCAAATTAATTCTTAAAAAAGATGAAAACAGCTATTCTAATTAGATGTTTCTAATGTAATAAATACGACATTGCGTTGAATATTGCGGCGCACCATTTTTTTCATGCACCTTTTGTATTAGGCGAAAGGTCTAAGAAAAATGGCCAATTAGCGCCGCGGGTCAGACTCAAAAAACTGAAGTCACTCAATGGCGCCGAGCGCGTATAACTTCTTAAGTAGGCTTATATCAGCAGGGGAAGCTGAGATCGGACCACTTGAACGGCTGTTGCAGAGCTTTTTGATCCATTCGGGGTTGCCATCTTGCGTCTCAACTGGGGTTGCATTACAAAAGAGTTGGAGCTGTCCGTTTTTCTCCATATAGAAGAGTCGCGCTGAAGGTAGAAGAGATACGCCCAGCGCGCTATCGAACTCCAGTGCCCAATCCTCAACCTCTTCAACATCAGGTTGGTAGATGTCGTCTGGATATTTCGGCTCAGAGACATGCTGTCCAAACCAACTAGCGAGTGTCTCGGGTTGGTTTAGTAGCCTCTGAAGGCGATCAGAGACACGCTGCAGGCTTGCTTCATCGAGCTCGCCGCTTGCGCCCGGTATAAGTAGATCAGGATCACTGTAGCGCTGCTCACCGCTGAGACTCTCACCAATATAGTCTGAGAAGGAGCGCAGCATCTCAGCATCCGAGGGGGCACGAAAACCAATAGAGTAGGTGAGGCAATCTGCTGATGTGGCGACTCCATTGTGGGCAACCTGTGGGGGTAGGTAGAGCATATCACCGGGCTCTAGTTCAAAGACTTCAGTCGCCATAAAGTCGCGAAGTATCATTAGAGGTAGCTCTTCGACTCGAGGCGATTTGCTCGACTCAATACCGCCAATCTCCCAACGGCGTGTACCACCCGCTTGTAGAAGAAAGACATCGTAGTTGTCGTAGTGTGGGCCAACACCGCCGCCTGGCGTGGCATAGCTGATCATCAGATCATCGATACGCCAGCGTGGAATAAAGTTAAAGCAGTCTAGCAGTTCAGCTGCCTCATCCACGTAGTGATCAACCGCTTGTACCAGTAGTGTCCAGTGGCTCTCAGGTAGTTGCGCGAAATCCGCTTCACTGAGTGGGCCGCGCTGCAGTGCGTAGTCACTCTTTAGCGGGTTATAGCGAATGAGGCGTGACTCCACCTCCTCTTCAAGTGCGAGTCCGGCGAGTTCATCCGGTTCCAGAAGCGGGTCGAGATTGGGAAATGCTTGACGAATAAGGAGTGGTTTTTTTTGCCAATAGTCATTTAGAAACTGCTCGGCACTCAGGTCGCCCCACTGGATCTCATACATAGTTCTGCTCACAGGCCGGATAGGTAGAGTGCAAGTTTAGCCTAGCTGCTGGCCCTGCCCCAAACCCTGTTTGCAATAAAGACTACACTGCTAAGTCAGATGCTCTAACTCAGGGGTAAACTTGAGCTGTTAGCTGGTACACTTAGAGTCATTTACAACTGGAGGCCTACTATGCGTGTTGACCGCGTTGACTATACCAACCCAGACGATCAGCTAGCGCTTGTCAATCTGCTCAACGCCTATGCCCAAGACCCGCTAGGAGGCGGGGCTGGCTTGACACCTGAGGTCCAAAAGCGGCTCCCAGAGGCTCTCTCCCGTATGCCGGGTGCTTGCTCATTTATCGTGCGTCGAGATGGCGCACCTTTGGGGCTTTTGAACGCATTTACCGGTTTTAGTACTTTCAACGCGCGTCCGTTGATCAATATCCATGACGTTTTCGTGGTTCCCGAGGCTCGGGGTAGTGGAGTACTTCAGATGCTATTTGACGCCATAGAGGCAGAGGCTAGGGCTCAGAACTGTTGCAAGATCACTCTGGAGGTGTTGGAGGAGAATCATCGAGCTCAAGCCGCCTACAGACGCCAAGGATTCAGAGGCTATGACGTCGGCGAGGTCGGCGGCGAGGCACTCTTCTGGCAGAAGAAGCTTGACTGATGGTGCTGCGTTTGCCCCCTATAAGGCGCTCGGTTTTTGTGCTCTTGCTGCTGTTTCTCAGTGCCGCGCAAATATATTTAGCCAATAAGAGTTGGCGTACCTATCAAGTGTTGGCAACTGCACGCACTCTAGGTGTTGAGCAGGCGGCAGAGCTACGGGCCTTCACCTCGGTAGCGGAGTTAACGGAGCGCTTTGCGATTGCACCAGCCTCGCTGCTAGAGCTTTTGGAACTTAATCAGATGCCGGCGCCACAGACTAGAGTGAAGGATCTCGCTCAACAGTTAGAGCGGGACGAGTTAGATCTAATTACTGACCTTCAGCGTTTAGTGCCCCTACCTCAATTGGCGCAGGAGGTTGCGCCACCGACACTCTATCAGCAGTTTGAAACGCTGATTCTGCAGTGGATGACTGAGTACGGTCTTATAGTGTTAATACTCGTGGTATTTCTTGGTGCACTCGGGCTACCCGTTCCAGCGGGACCTTTAGCGGCACTCACTGGCGTACTATCTTTCGATGGTCTGATGGCGGGGGTACCAACGGCACTGGCGATCTTATTCGCTGCGGTCGCAGGTGACCTACTGATCTATCTGATAGGTTGTAAAACCGACTCAGCCAAGCTAGTTAAATATGGTCGTTGGTTCGGTTACACCGAGGCCAACCGGTTGCGGGTACTACACCTATTTAATCGCTGGGGCGGGCTCACACTCCTGCTGACACGCTCGTTGGTTGCGCATATAAGTGCTGTGGCGAGTCTGCTTGCAGGCTCTGCCGGTACTGGGCTGCGTAGTTTTGTAATCTACTCGTTAGCAGGGCGCTCGGCTTGGCTGTTTATCTACTTTGGGCTTGGCTACCTTGTCGGAGGCGATTTTGCCATGGCAAGTAGCTTCCTCAGCTATTTTAGTCTGCTGCTTGTCGCGCTGTTGGCATCACTTTTAATGATAGAGCTCTACATTAAACAGCAGCGCCAGAGCAAAGCGGCTGAA
>JABXHP010000336.1 GCA_013373575.1 Oceanospirillaceae bacterium
ACGGCGCACGATGTTGAGATCATGGGTGATGAGCAGAATAGCCATGCCCAGTTTCTGTTGCAGCTCCTGTAGCAGTTCAAGGATCTGCTGCTGGATTGTGACATCGAGCGCGGTCGTCGGTTCATCGGCAATAAGCAGCTCGGGCTCATTGGCTAGCGCCATGGCAATCATTACACGTTGTCTCTGACCGCCGGAGAGCTCGTGTGGGTAACTTTTGAGGCGTCGCTCGGGTTGCGCAATACCTACCAGATGCAGCAGCTCTAGCGCGCGCTCTCGAGCCTTGCTACCGCTAAGCCCCCGGTGTAAACGCAGTGTTTCACCAATCTGCTTCTCCAGGGTGTGCAGTGGATTTAGTGAGGTCATCGGCTCTTGAAAAATGTAGCCGATACGGTTCCCCCTGAGTTGGCGCAGTTCTCTCTCGCTTGCACCAATGAGAGGTTTGTTCTGATAGAAGACCTCGCCGGCTGGATACTCTGTCTGCTCAGGGAGTAACTTCAGTAGAGAGAGCGCAGTGACCGATTTTCCGGATCCAGACTCGCCTACAAGGGCCAGCGTCGTGCCAGGTTCAATCTCGAAGCTGACCCCCTTAACTACTGGCTCCTGTTGCCCTGCAAAGCGTATCGATAGGTTTTCAACTCGCAGCAGACTACTCATATGGATTTCCTCGGATCGAAGGCGTCGCGTACCCCTTCACCTATGAATATCAACAGTGTCAGCATAACGGAGAGTGACAGAAAGGCGCTAATCCCCAACCAAGGTGCATGTAGATTCTCTTTGCCTTGTGCTACCAGTTCGCCTAGAGAGGGTGAGCCCGGTGGAAGGCCAAATCCGAGGAAATCGAGAGCTGTAAGTGTGACTAGCGATCCATTAAAGATAAACGGCATAAACGTTAGCGTAGCTACCATCGCATTGGGCAGTACATGACGAAACATGATGACCCTGTTCGGCTGTCCGAGCGCGCGTGCGGCGCGCACATACTCTAGGTTACGAGCACGCAAAAACTCAGCACGTACCACGTCAACCAAGTTCATCCAGGAGAAGAGCAACATAATACCCAGCAGCCACCAGAAGTTGGGTTCAACCAGACTCGCCAGAATAATCAGCAGGAATAGTACGGGAAGCCCAGACCAGATCTCTATAAAGCGCTGCATCAACAGATCGAGCCGCCCACCGTAATAGCCTTGCATCGCGCCGGCAACGATACCAATCACCGAACTGGCGAGAGTCAGAACGAGAGCAAAAAGCACCGATATACGAAAGCCATAGATAAGGCGGGCGACAACATCACGCCCTTGATCGTCAGTACCGAGCCAATTGACAGCCGTTGGAGGCGAAGGGGCGGGTTGGTCGAGGTCGAAATTAATTGTGTCGTAGCTGAAGGGAATCAATGGCCAATAGAGCGATCCCTCCTGCTCCTCAATAAGCTCGATAATATAGGGATCGCGGTAATCGACGCGGGCATCGAAATCGCCACCGAAATCAAGTTCCGTGTATTCACTCCATAGTGGGTAGTAATTGCGCTCAGGCGTGGTGATGAGCAGGGGCTTATCGTTGGCAATGATCTCGGCGAATAGCGAGAGAATGAAGAGTAGACTAAAAAGCCAAAGTGACCACCAGGCTCGACTATTGGCGCGAAAGTTATTCCAACGACGACGTTGTAGAGGGGTCATGGCCATGGCTATAGATCTCTACTCTCAAAGTCGATACGCGGATCAACTAGCGTATAGGTGACGTCAGAGACCAGTTTGAGGAGAAGTCCGACTAGCGTAAAGATATAGAGTGTCCCAAAAATCACCGGATAATCACGATTGATTACCGCTTCGTAGCCGAGTAGGCCGAGGCCATCGAGTGAGAAGATAACCTCAATTAGCATGGAACCGGTGAAGAAAATCCCGATCAGGGCCGCGGGCATACCAGCGATGATTAGTAGCATGGCGTTACGGAACACATGCCCATAGAGCACATCACTCATCTTAAGCCCTTTTGCGCGTGCAGTTAGAACATACTGCTTGTGGATCTCATCAAGGAATGCATTCTTGGTCAGCATAGTCAGTGTCGCGAAGCTCGATATGACAGACGCGAGTATCGGCAGTGCCAAGTGCCAGAAGTAGTCGCCGATCTTCTCAAATAGGCTCATCTCCTCCCAGCCCGGTGATGTAAGCCCGCGCAGTGGGAACCACTCAAGGTAGGTGCCGCCAGCAAATAGGACAATTAGAAGTATAGCGAAGAGGAAGTTAGGGATCGCATAGCCAACGATAATAAATGACGAGGTCCAGACATCAAACGGGGTACCATCTTTTACTGCCTTACGAATACCCAGGGGTATCGACACCAAGTAGGTGATCAGAGTTGTCCAAAGGCCAAGAGATATAGAGACCGGCATCTTCCCGATAATCAGGTCAACAACGGGCTTATCACTGAAAAAGCTGCGGCCGAAGTCGAAACTTAGGTAGTCAGTCACCATCTTGAGAAAACGCTCGTGAGCGGGTTTATCGAAGCCATAAAGCTGCTCGATTTCAGCTACGAGCGCTGGATCCATCCCTTGCGCGCCCCGGTATTTGCTATCGCTACCGGAGCTGGCGTCTGCACTGATATCTGAACGCTCGCCGGAGCCGATACGGCTGGTTGCATCGACAGCGATACCCTGCATATGCGCCAGCGCCTGCTCCACAGGCCCGCCGGGGGCTAATTGGATAATCATAAAGTTCAGCAACAGTATGCCGAACAGGGTCGGTATAATGAGTAGCAGACGCCGAGCAATGTAGGCGGCCATGTTTAATCCTTAGGGCCTATTTAGCCCACCAGGTGTCCAAGCCAAGGGCGTAAGTTGGCCGTTCCTCAGGGAAGCCAAACTTGTTCCAGTAGGCGATGCGGTGCGAGGCTATATGGAACTGCGGTACCACAAAGTGGTTCCACTGCAGCACACGATCTAGTGCTCGGGCGCGCAGCACCAACTGCTCCCGATCGGGCGCCTGTATCAGCAATTCAACGAGCTGATCGATTGCTGGATCCTTAATTCCAATTAGGTTGCGACTTCCAGGTTGGTCGGCCGCCTCAGATCCCCAAAACTCACGCTGTTCGTTACCGGGCGAGCTTGATTGACCGAAGCTACCAACAATCATGTCAAAATCAGTTTCACGCAGGCGGTTGATGTACTGCGAGACATCGACGATACGTATGCTCACCTCCATACCCAGCTTTTCGAGATTCTGGATGAAGGGCGCTACAACGCGCTCGAAGTCCTTCTGCACTAGAAGTATCTCAAACTTGAACGCCTCACCGTCTGCGTTCTTCAACGTGCCGGCATCCAGGTTCCAGCCAGCATCGCGCAGCAGTTTAAGCGCCTCACGCAGCTCCGTGCGGTTGCGACCGTCTCCCTTAGTGGTTGGGGCACGGTAAACTTGGGTAAAGACCTCATCAGGAATCTGTCCACGTAGAGGCTCGAGTATCTCTAGCTCCTTCGCACTCGGTAGCTCGGTGGCAGCCATCTCAGAGTTAGAGAAGAAGCTGTGGCTACGAGTGTAAGCATCATAGAAGAGGTTGGCATTGGTCCACTCAAAATCGAAGCCGAGTGAAATCGCTTGGCGTACGCGAGCGTCCGCAAACTTCGCTCTGCGGGTGTTCATAACGAACGCTTGCATGCCCGCCGGGTTGGCGTCGTCAACAAGTTCGCGCACAACACGCCCATCATCGAATGCGGGCCCCGTGTAGCCTGTGGCCCAGTTTTTAGAGGAGTTCTCCTCACGGAAATCGTATTGCCCCGCTTTGAATGCCTCGAGCGCCACGGTGCTATCACGGTAGTAGTCGTAGATCATCTGATCAAAGTTGTGACGCCCGCGATTTACCGGGAGGTCGGCCGCCCAATAGTCAGGGTTGCGTTTGTAGGTGATGCTGCGGCCCGCATCAATATTTTCGACCAAGTAGGGGCCAGAGCCGAGGATGGGGTCTAGCGAAGGCGCTTGGAAGTCACGCTCAGACCACCAATCAGCGCTCATAATAGGGATCTCTCCGACAATGAGGGGCAGTTCGCGGTTCTCATCATCGCCGAATTCAAATCGCACAGTCATGCCATCATTGAGCGCTGTGATACTGCTGATATCACGGTAGTAGGCTTTGTAGAACGGGCTACCCTCCTCACGCAGAAGGCGGAAGGTCTCAATGACATCCTTAGCCTCTACAGCAGTACCATCGCTGAACTTTGCTTCCCTGCGCAGATCAAACTCCACCCAGGTACGATCCTCAGGCATACGAATTGTCTCGGCTAGCAGTCCGTACTGAGTGAAGGGCTCATCTAGGGAGCGGGTCATTAGGCTGTCAAAGAGGAGACCGATACCATCAGCGGAGGTACCTTTGACAATGAAGGGGTTGAAACTATCAAAGGTTCCGATAGCAGCTTGGCGAAAGCTGCCGCCCTTCGGTGCGTCAGGGTTTGCGTATTCGAAATGTTCGAAGTCAGCGGGGTACTTAAGATCTCCATGCATGGCGATGCCATGTGACTCGGGCACCTCAGCATGAAGAAGGGTAGAACTGACCAGCAAAAGGGAAGCGAGACCGTAACGCCAGCGCACCATCATCTAAGACTCCTTACTTATCGCGAACCTATTGTGAGAGCAGATACTCAATCTAATAAGTAAACGTTAAAAAACAGATTCTGTCGAATTAGTTGAGTGTATTCGCCTTGGCTTCTAGCTGTTTATGTCGCTCAGCGCGTGAGACGCCCTCGGTTCTAAGTTGGGTATCTAACTCTTTGAGCTGTCTAAGCAGATCTGGATTGCCAGACGAGAGAGACCGCAAGAGGTCTTGGTCGATCCACTCGCGTATCCGTTTAAGGAGTACGAACTTAAACAGAAAAGCGAGCAGTAGTGAAACAACAATTATTACGATAGATAGGCTATCCATCAGCTCGATTCAGCAACAGCCGAGACAACAATCTCCTGGCCTAGGCGCAGGGTCGAGTTGATATCTAGATTATTCCACTCAAGCAGGTCACTAACGCTCACGCTATGTGCCGCGGCAATTTGAGTCAGGCTATCACCTGCCTGAACTTTGTAGGCGTTAGCAGCGATGTTTGAGGAGGTGCCTTGCTTATCGACGTAGATTACCAGCTGCTGACCGATGCGCAGCGTCTCACCCACGCCCATATCGTTCCAACGCGCGATCTGTTTAGGGGTGGTACCGTGTATGCGCGAGAGCGTCCAAAGTGAATCACCTGCAGCGACCTTATGGATCTGCTTGGCTTTGCCCTTCGGCGCGGCGCGGCTAAGTCGCTGTTCGGTGCGCTGATCAGCACTCAGTGCGTAGTCGCTGGCGCTAACCAGGGCAGCAGGTATCAGCAGCGACTGACCGATGCGGATGGTGCTCCCCTTAAGCTTGTTAGTGCTTTTAACTGAGGCAACGCTGGTGTTGAAACGATTGGCGATAGCACCCAGCGTATCGCCCGGTTTAACTTCGTAACGTGCCCAGCTCATGCGCTCGGAGTCATCGATCTGTGCAAGCTGGTCGGCAAAACGCCCCGCTTTGTCAGCAGGCACAAGTAAGCGGTGCGGACCCTCTGGATCGGTTGCCCATCGGCTGTAACCCGGGTTGAACTTATAGATAACCTCAATATCCACACCAGCAAATTCTGCAGCACGCGCAAGATCGATCTGCCCGCCGGTCTCAACTACTGCGAAGCGCGCTTCGTCAGCGAGCGGTGTCAAAGAGAGCCCATATTTCTCGGGGTTGCGGAACAGTTCGGAGATGGCCAAGAGTTTGGGTACGTAAGCACGGGTCTCTTTTGGTAAGTCTAAACTCCAGAAGTCGGTGGGCTTACCAAGCTTGCGATTCTTCTTTATCGCTCTGCGAACGTTACCTTCGCCGGCGTTATAGGCTGCTAATGCGAGGAGCCAGTCATTGTCGAAGTAACTATGCAAATAGTCGAGGTAGGTTAACGCTGCGTTTGTTGAGGCGAGCACGTCGCGGCGGCCGTCATACCACCAGTTACGCTTCAGACCGAAGTGATCACCCGTTGAGGGGATAAACTGCCATAGACCTGCCGCACGCGCTGGTGATTTTACGAACGGGTCGTAGCTACTCTCAATAACTGGCAGTAGCGCCAGCTCTGCTGGCATTCCGCGCGCTAGCACTTCACGTAAGATGTATTGGTAGTAGTCAGAGGCGCGAACAATAGTTTTGTCCAGGTAGCGGTCGTGCTTGGCGTACCATTTGATACGGGCAGCAACTGTTTTGTTATCCGTTGCTCTGGGAAGCGCCATATTGTCGCGGGTTAGCTGCCACAGGTCTGTCTCGGCTTTGTCTAACTCTAGTTTGAGGAGTACCGATCTGACCGGAGTCTCAGCAGAACTATCCTTTGCACGTTTAACGTAACGAACAGGCGCATCTTGACCGACGCTTGAGCCCGTTTTCAGCGGTGCCACGGACTGACAGCCACTGATTACGAGGACTATGAGCGCTATAACTGCTAATCGCGCGTTGTGTAACATTAAGTAAAACCTGACAAATGAGACTAAAATTGGGCGAGATTTTACGTCTCATCCCTCGGTAGGTCAAATTTGTTAATTTTACATTAAGGAAAGCTTGAGTGAGGCTCAGGGTGTAAAGTTTAGAACCGGTTTTTCCACTCACGCACGGCAGCCAAAACCTCAACCTCATTTGCGAGAGCTCGGCCCGCATGATGCTCCGCAGCAGCTTTCACATCGGGTTCGCGAGTGCGCATATAAGGGTTAATTAGTAACTCCCTAGCGATACTGCTCGGCAGCGTAGGGCGCTTTTCCTGACGACGCTCCGTGCAGAACTCCAAAGCGCGGATGATTTCTCGATTACGAGGTTCTACCGCTTGAGCAAACCGTAGGTTAGCGATTGAGTACTCATGTGTGCAAAACACCTCTGTCTCCTCAGGTAGCGAGGCAAAATAGTCCATCGCAGCTTGCATCTGTTGCGGTGTTCCCTCGAAAAGTCGACCACAGCCCGCCATAAACAGCGTGTCTCCAGAGAAGAGTTGAGGCTTTTGATCCGGTTGAAGGTAAGCGATGTGATCAAGCGTGTGGCCAGGTACGGCTTTAATTTGAAGGCGGTTATCGAGTATCTCGATTTCGCTCCCATCCTCAAGCGGATCTGTAATACCAGCATAGGGGCTGTTGGCAGGGCCATACACCGGCACGTCAAATTGTGCTTTGAGTTGTTCGACGCCCCCCGTGTGATCCCAGTGGTGGTGCGTAATTAGAATGCCCACAAGCTTAGCATTGTGCTCCCGAAGATAACTAAGAACGGGATCTGCATCACCAGGGTCCACTACAACGATGCTCTCTTGGGTGTGGCCGCGCAGTGCCCAGATATAGTTATCGTCGAAAGCAGGTATTGGGTGTGCATGTAACATGGCTGATTGACTCCTCAGGGCTTGTTCGTACCGTTGCTATATTAAATACTAGTTGTTGTGAAGAGTTAAAGCTGTTTGGTGATTCCGATGGATATGTACGACAGAAATCTAATCTCCCAGCTCAAGCACTGGTATGACTCCCCTTTGGGGCAGCAGATGCTGGAGCAGGAGCGCGCTTTAATAGGTAGCGCCTTATCAGAGGTGCAAGGTAATCGCCTACTACAGGTTAGCCTCGATGGGCGGCGTTGGTTTTGTGAGCATGCCCGTGCCAAGCATGGGGTCTTGCTGGCACCTCAGGTTGAACTGGGAATGGAGTCGAACACCTTGATTGCTCGGCCTGAGGATCTACCAGTGCAATCTGCGGTTATCGATATTTTGGTTATGCATCACGCGCTGGAGTTCTCATCAGATCCGCATCAGGTTTTACGAGAGGCTGCCCGTGTTTTGCGCCCCGGCGGTACTCTGATTCTGCTTGCGTTTAACCCTATGAGCCTGATGGGGCTGCACTCGCTATTCAAAGGGCGTGAGCAAGCTCCTTTTAGCGCTCGGATGCTTGCTTCGGGACGCTTGGCGGATTGGTTTCGACTGCTACAGCTCTCGCCGCTCACCACCGACTCCAGCGGATATGAGTACCCCTTAGAGAACCCCCGTTGGCGCCGTCGCCTCCGTTGGCTCGGTGCCTTGGTCCGCCTACTTCCGGGGCAGAGCGGAAACCTGGTAGTGCTGACGGCACGCAAGGACGTTGCCGGCATGACGCCACTACGACCGGAGTGGAATAGGCGTCTACTTGGTGGGCTGCAAGTGATAGAATCCAAAGCCGGAACATCGGGCATCAGGCGAAATCAAACTTGAAAGTAGTAACCATTTATACCGACGGCGCTTGCAAAGGAAATCCAGGACCCGGCGGTTGGGGAGCGGTGTTGCGCTACGGCAGCGCCGAGAAAGAGATCTGGGGTGGTGAGAAAGAGACCACCAATAATCGCATGGAGCTACTTGCTGCCATCTCCGCGTTAGAGTTGCTCAACCGACCCTCTACTGTCCACCTTTACACTGACTCTCAGTACCTACGTAAGGGTATTACCGAGTGGCTGACGAACTGGAAGCGTAAAGGGTGGAAGACCGCCTCGGGCTCAGCCGTGAAAAATGCTGATCTCTGGAAACGCCTCGATGAAGCGCGTACGACCCACGATATAGATTGGCGTTGGGTTAAAGGTCACAGTGGTGACCCGGGTAATGAAAAGGCGGATGAGCTGGCTAACCGCGGCGTTGAAGATAATCTGGCGAGAGGACGATAAAGAGTGGCACGCCAAATAGTAATGGATACCGAGACCACGGGCCTGGAGGCTGATGCGGGTCACAATATCATTGAGATCGGCTGTGTCGAAATGGTGGCGCGTAAGCTTACCGGCAACACCTATCATCAATACATCAATCCCGATCATGAAATTGATGCGGAGGCGATGGAGGTGCACGGCATCACGCACGAATTTCTGGCCGATAAACCGAAGTTTAAAGAGGTGATGCATGCGTTCGTTGAGTTCGTGCGTGGCGCAGAGCTCATTATTCACAACGCGGCATTTGACGTCGGCTTCCTAGATGCTGAGCTGGCGCGCAACGGATTCAAGGAGCGTATTGCTGATATCTGTACAGTTACCGACAGTCTTCTAGTAGCGCGTAAAAAGCACCCTGGTCAGAAAAATAGTCTGGACGCTTTGTGTCGCCGGTACGATATCGACAATAGCCATCGCGAACTCCATGGGGCGCTGCTCGACTCAGAGATCCTGGCAGACGTATATCTTGCGCTAACCGGCGGGCAGACCGCTTTAATGCTCTCTGTGGGCGACCAAGAGGACGGTTCTGATGGTGAGCCCATTCGTCGTGTCTCTGCTGAGCTTGCAGCTAAGCTGAGCGTACTCCCAGCTGACGCCGATGAGTTGGCGAGCCATGAGCAGTTCCTGGATCTGCTAGACAAAATAAGTGACGGTGCTGTGTGGCGAAAGGCGCACTCTGAAGAGCAGATTCACTAACAGCCGTATCAGCCTTTGGGAAGAAGACGTTCCAAATGGTTGAAGAGCGTCATTAGTGCGTTACCGCGGGTCTGCGTAAGTTGAGATGCAAAGCCGAGATCAATCAGCTCTTGCTTGATTCGCGCCGGCTCAATCTCACTGGGTTTGCGGCCATTGACTCTATCAGCAATAAGATAGAGTAGCCCCTTCATAACGCGTGATTGCGCCTCTGTTCGCAGCTGCAACCTGCCGCTGTCTGATAGCTGCAAATCCATCCATGTTCGGGTAGCACACCCCTGCACCTCAAACTGCTCCTGCTGCAGTCCAGGATCCGCCTTGAGCTTGCTGGCGAGCCCCATAAGCGCACTAAAGCGCGACTGCCAGTCATTCGCGCTATAAACCTGCTCGAGTAGCTCCGCTTGGCTACCTCTCACCGTAACTTGGGTATTGCTGCAAAACTGGTCGAGCGCTTCGAGCAGGCGCTCTACCTCTGCCTGAGTGTTGTAGAAGGCTAAAGAGATGCGCAGGCTGGAGTCGATACCTAGCGCCTGCATCAGCGGCTGGGCACAGTGGTGTCCGGCGCGAACTGCAATGCCTCGGCTGTCTAGGTAGGTCGCTACATCATTAACCTGCAGTTGCTTGAATGTGCAGCTTGTCAACGCCACTTGCTGTTGCCCTGATGGGAGTAGGCTGACGTCAGCGATGCTCTTCAATCCATCAACACAGAGCGCCAGTAGCCTCTGCTCGTGTGACTCAAAAGCGACCCGATCAATTGAACTCAGATAGTCGATGGCTGCTCCGAGTCCAATTGCACCGGCAATATTCGGGGTGCCCGCTTCGAACCGCAGCGGTGGCGCGGCGAACCGTGTTTCATTGAAACTCACATGCTCAATCATCTCGCCACCCGTCTGCCAAGGCTGCATCTGCTCGAGCAGTTCATAACGACCGTAGAGCACCCCGATTCCGGTAGGGGCAAAGGTTTTATGGCCTGAAAATAGATAGAAGTCGCAGTTGAGCTCAGCTAGGTCGATATCGAAGTGGGGCAGCGCCTGCGCTCCATCGACTAGCGTCCAAGCACCCGCAGCTTGGGCCTGAGCGATCATCTCTTTTACGGGGTAGACAGTTCCAAGTGCATTGGAGACATGGCTCAGTGCAACCATCTTAGGTTGTCGAGCCAGCAGTGAGCGGTACTGCTCCATGTCTAAATTGCCATCGGGCAGGAGCGCTACTACATCTAAATGTGCACCGCACCGGCGAGCGATCTGTTGCCAGGGGAGAATGTTTGCGTGGTGGTTCGAGACCAACAGCAGAATTCGGTCATCGATCTTTAAGCGCGGTTGCAGCCACGCCTGAGCCACAAGATTGATCGACTCTGTTGCTCCGCGCGTCCAGATCAGCGTATTGGCTGGCACATTAAGCCAGCGAGCAATTTTTTGGCGAGCCGCCTCGTAGGCCGAGGTCGCCTCCGCGGCTAAT
>JABXHP010000349.1 GCA_013373575.1 Oceanospirillaceae bacterium
CCATTTAGCGATAGAACAGGTGGTGTTTCTTCTTGCCGACTTTAACCAAGAAGAAGCGACCGTAACGTCCCTGATCAGCCGCAAAAATTGAATCAGCGGCCATGATATCGTCGTTACCGCAAGCACGATCATTAACAAATACCGCATTGCGACCAAGCGCATCTTTGATCTGCTTACCCGAGGGAGCCAGACCGGCATCAGACAACAGCGAGGTGAGCGGCTGATCTGCAAGGTTTGCTGGTAACTCACTTGATGGTAGGCCATCAAGCTTCAACTGCTCGAAGTCAGCCTCACTTAACCCGCTGAGATCGCCCGAAAAGAGAGACTCGGTAATACGCTGAGCAGCCAATAGCGCCTCCTCGCCGTGTATTAAGCGCGTCATCTCTTCCGCAAGGATTCGCTGCGCCTGAGGGCGCCCACCCGTGGCTTTATCTTCAGCTTCAATTTCATCAATGCGTGTAACATCCAAAAAGGTAAAGTAGCGCAGGAACTTGTAGACATCAGCATCGGCCGTTGCCAGCCAGAACTGATAAAAGGCATAAGGTGAAGTTTTCTTCGAATCCAACCAGATAGTGCCAGACTCTGTTTTACCAAACTTAGTACCATCTGCTTTTGTCACCAGAGGCAGGGTAATACCGAATACCTGATTGCCGTTCATTCGACGAGAGAGGTCGATACCACCCGTGATATTACCCCACTGATCGGATCCACCAATCTGTAAAGTACAGGCGTGGGACTTATTCAACTGCTGGAAATCGTAAGATTGCAGAATCATGTAGGTAAATTCAGTAAAAGATATACCGGAACCTTCACGATCAATACGCTGCTTCACCGACTCTTTAGCAATCATTTGATTTACCGAGAAGTGCTTACCCACATCACGCAGGAAAGAGAGCACATCGACGCCTCGAGTCCAATCCAGGTTGTTGACGACCTCAGCCGAGTTTGCACCACAGTCGAAGTCGATAAAACGACTCACCTGAGCCTTGAGCTTCTCTACCCAGCCGGCAACTGTGTCATCGTCGTTTAGCTTACGCTCCTGCGCTTTGAAACTTGGGTCCCCTATAAGACCGGTGGCACCACCAACGAGAGCAAGTGGTTTATGCCCGTACTGCTGGAAGCGTCGCAGTGTAAGCAGAGGCACTAGGCTGCCGATATGCAAGCTATCCGCAGTAGGGTCGAAACCACAATAGAGTGTTACGGAGTTATTATTGAGATGCTCCTGCAGCTCATCTTCGCTACTCATCTGGGAGATCAGGCCGCGTGCCTGCAACTCGTCAATCAGGGATGCCGTTACTGTGGTCATTTTATCTACTCGAGACTGTCACTAATGTTAAGAGGTGCGGGATTTTACTCTCTGCGCTCATAGCTTACAAACCGCAGGTTTTGATGCCAGAGATCAAAAAGGATAGGATCTAAATCATAGATACTACTTATAGAAGGGAACTTATATATAATCTGCGGTCTAAGCGATTAGACGCAGTTTACTAATCAGGATAATACCGTTGTCGAAACATATTTTTAAAACAGCTAAGCAGTTTCCCAAAGTGCATTTAGCTTTGGCAGGCACGCTAACTGCAGTTGGCGTCTTCGTCGCAGCATTGCTTCCATCTCAAGAGGTTGAGGCGACTCGCAGTCAGGTACAGCTTATTACACCCACCATTACGGCTGAAGCAGTAGCACCTGAGCCGCGCACCGAGTCATCCACTTCTGAGTTGGTCGCCAAAGTCGACCCGGATTCGGAAGTCGCTCCAGCTTCAAATACAGAACTTGATAGCGCAGCGGCGGCGCCGAAGATAGATGAGATCAAATGGAGCAAGTTTGAAGTTCGCTCCGGTGACAACCTCACTAAAATCTTTAAGCGTGCCGGGCTAACTCCACGCGACGTACATCAAGTGAGCCAAAGTGATAAAGATAAACTGCTAACCCGAATTCGCCCTGGCCAATTTCTTGAGCTGGCATTAAATAATGAGGGCGGCTTGGATCGCTTGCGTCTAGTTAAGAGCAAACTTGAATCGGTGATTTTTGTTCACAACGGTGATGGCTATGACCTTGAAACTGTCGAGCGCACTCCAGAACTGCGCACACATTTTGTTAGTGGCGATATCCAGAACTCCCTATACCTGGGCGCTCAGCGTGCAGGCCTTAGCGACAGCAAAATAATGGAGCTAGCGCAGATCTTCGGCTGGGATATCGACTTCGCCCTCGACATCCGCAAGGGCGACCAATTCCGTGTACTGTATGAAGAGAAGTACCTCGACGGTGAAAAGATTGGTGAGGGCAACATACTAGCGGCTGAATTCACTAACAACGGCGACACCTTTGCAGCCGTTCGTTACACCGACTCAAACGGTGATACCAACTACTACACGCCCGATGGCCGTAGCATGCGCAAGGCATTCCTCCGTTCGCCAGTTGATTTCCGCCGAATTAGTTCAGGCTTTAAACGCGAACGTTACCATCCGGTGCTCGGAGTTAAACGCCCCCACCGCGGCACCGACTATGCAGCCAAAACCGGTACCCCGATCAAAGCATCTGGCGATGGCAAAGTGATCTGGCGCGGAACCAAAGGCGGCTACGGCAAGACCATCATTATTCAACATGGCGGTAATATCACGACCCTCTACGCCCATATGAGCAAGTACAACTCAAAAGTGACTTCCGGTAGCCGAGTTAAACAGGGGCAGACTATTGGTTATGTCGGGATGACTGGTACAGCTACCGGCCCACACCTGCACTATGAATTCCGATTAAACGGAGTTCACAAGAACCCGGTTACAGTCAAACTCCCTGATGCACAACCGATAGCGAATAAAGAGCTGGCAAAATTCAAAGCAGACACTTCGCAGCTAATCGCAGAGCTACAGATGAAGGCGGTCGAACAGCTGGCTGACGCAAGCCTAAACTCCAATAACGACGGCTGATGAGCGACCTCTACGTCGGCCTAATGTCCGGCACTAGCGTTGATGCTTTAGACATCGCGCTGTGCCGCTTCCATCCCCAGTTTGAGATTGTTGCAGCAGCAGACTACCTCTTCCAAGATGCCTTGCGCCAGCGTATCAACCAGGCTTGTTTAGATAGGCCCATGCACCTTGATGAACTGCTTCAACTCGAACAGGACTACACTGAGTTTTGTGCCGCATCGGTCGGGAAATTTTTAGACGAGCACGCAGAGGAACGAGAGCACATAAGAGCAATCGGTTTTCATGGGCAGACCTTACGCCACCGTCCTGATATTGGCACCACACTGCAGATGGCAAATCCGAGCCTTCTTGCCGAGCATACTGGCATAGACGTCATCGCTGATTTTCGTCGCCGAGACCTGGCCGCCGATGGCGAGGGCGCCCCACTAGTTCCGGCTTTTCATCAATACCTTACAGCCCAAATGCAACGCCCGCTGGGTATTCTTAATCTCGGCGGCATTGCCAACCTGAGCCTATTTAGCGAGGACGATAAAGTCGAGGGTTTTGATACTGGACCGGCAAACACACTACTCGATCAATGGATCGGCCTGAATCTGCATCGTACTTATGATGAGAACGGAAGCTGGGCAGCCACAGGAGTTGTTAACGAGTCGCTGTTAAGGACGCTACTGCAAGAGCCCTACTTCGCAAAACCTGCGCCCAAAAGCACGGGGCGCGAGCTGTTTAATATGGCGTGGCTGGAAGCGGCGCTGGCCCAGCAGCCCATACTTGAACCACAGGATGTGCAGCGCACACTGGTGGAACTCACTGCCGTAACGGTTGCCCAATCGCTACGCCATCCACTACCCAAGCTGATTGTCTGCGGTGGCGGCGCAAGCAACAGTTTACTTATGTCCCGCTTATCTGCGCATCTTCCCCAGACTGAGGTACACAGCAGCGATACGCTAGGCTGGCCCGCAAGCCACATAGAGGCCGCCGCATTCGCTTGGCTGGCAATGTGCCATGTCAAAAGAGACGCCGGTAATCTACCCTCAACGACAGGCGCCAGAGGGCCCCGCGTACTCGGCGCCCTCTACCCGGGCTGATCAGATCGCCGCGGCGATTGCACAGCCCAGCTCAACCGTAGTTGCATTTCCACCCATATCGGGTGTGCGCGGCCCTGTGGCAAGTACCGTTTCTATCGTATTCATAAGGTGCTCGGCGGCAGCCGTCTCACCCAAATGTTCGAGCATCATTACACCGCTCCAGATCATGCCAACCGGGTTGGCGATACCCTTGCCGTAAATATCAGGAGCCGATCCGTGTACCGGTTCAAACAGTGATGGAAACACCCCTTCTGGGTTGATGTTAGCCGATGGCGCGATACCAATAGTGCCGGTACATGCTGGCCCCAAATCCGAAAGGATGTCACCAAACAGATTCGAGGCGACCACCACATCAAAGCGCTGTGGATTCATCACGAACTGTGCAGTCAGAATGTCGATATGGTATTTATCCGTGGTGACCTGTGGATAATCCTTGGCCATCTCTTCAACCCGCCTGTCCCACCAAGGCATAGATATCGCGATACCGTTCGATTTAGTCGCTGAGGTAAGGTGCTTGGGCTCGCGCTTCATCGCCAGCTCAAACGCATATTTGAGGATTCGATCAGTGCCCTTGCGCGTAAATACTGACTCCTGCAGTACTGTTTCGCTGTCACTACCTTCGGCAATAATTCCGCCAACAGCCGAGTACTCACCCTCAGAGTTCTCACGCACAACATAGAAGTCGATATCACCGACTTTGCGATTAGCTAGAGGCGAGGGCACGCCCGGCATCAGTCTCACCGGACGCAGACAGACATACTGATCAAACTGGCGGCGAAACTGAATTAGCGAATCCCAAAGCGATATATGATCCGGTACTTTGTCTGGCCAGCCTACAGCACCAAAGTAGATGGCGTCATAACCTTGCAGCAACTCCTTCCAGTTCTCGGGCATCATTCGCCCATGTTCGAGATAGTAGTCACAGGAGGCAAAGTCAAAATGGTCCCATTGGAGTTCGAAACCGAAACGCTCAGAAACACTGTTCAACGCTCGGATGCCCTCGGGCATGACTTCTTGACCAATACCATCACCAGCCAAAACCGCAATTCGATAACTGTTCATAAATTCTTTCCGGGAGATAAAAGTGCCGTTCTCGCACATACTTGTGCTTCGCGGCCGGAGTACATTTACACAAAAAAACACCGGCGCTGGCCGGTGTCTGTTTTAGATCGAGAAGGAGGAGCCACAACCGCAGGTTGTGGTTGCGTTTGGGTTACGCACACTGAATTGCGAGCCCTGCAGACCCTCCCTATAGTCCACCTCAGCGCCAGCAAGGTACTGAAATGACATTGGGTCCACAACTAAGGTGACACCGGAGTTTTCCACCACGGTATCATCCTCAGCGACATCTTCGTCGAAGGTAAAGCCATAGGAGAAGCCCGCACAACCGCCACCCGTAATAAACACACGCAGCTTGAGGTTGTCGTTCTGCTCCTCTTCAATAAGCGTGCGTACTTTGTTCGCAGCAGAGTCGGTGAAGGTAAGATCAGCAGACACTTTTATCGCCTCATTAAATTTAGATGTCTAGAGTTTCACAAAACCTAGTAATTTAGTCAAGAATTACGGCATCAAGCCAACTAGACCCAAACCGGACTTTTCATCCAGACCGAACATGATATTCATCACCTGCACTGCCTGGCCGGATGCACCTTTTACGAGGTTATCTATAACTGAGAGCACCACAACCGTATCGTCATTTTGCGGGCGGTGAACCGATATACGGCAGACATTCGAGCCTTTGACCGAACGTGTCTCTGGGTGAGCACCCGACGGCAAAACATCAACGAATGGCTCATCTGCGTAACGCTCTTCGAATAGCTGCTGCAGGCCGGCGTCTACGGGATCTTTGAGTACTGAGTAGAGCGTCGCGTGAATGCCGCGAATCATCGGCGTCAGATGAGGTACAAAAGTGAGACCTACTGGACGACCAGCAGCCAGTGTTAACCCCTGACGGATCTCTGGCAGGTGACGATGCCCCGGCACCCCATAAGCTTTCATGCTTTCACTCGATTCACATAGCAGCGAACCAACGCTTGCACCGCGTCCGGCACCACTGACGCCAGATTTACAGTCAGCAATAAGGCGACGCTGATCCACCAAACCTTTCTCCAATAGCGGCAGGAAACCGAGCTGAGTCGCAGTTGGATAACAGCCTGCACAGGCAACCAACTGAGCATCTTTAATCGCCTCACGATTCACTTCTGGAAGGCCGTAAACGGCTTTTTCAACCAGATCAGGACAGGTGTGGTCTAGCTTGTACCATTTTTCCCAAAGGGGGACGTCCTTAATACGGAAGTCTGCACCCAAATCGATAATACGCACTCCACGAGATACAAGCTCAGGCGCCATCGACATCGCAACACCGTGCGGTGTCGCAAAAAAGACAACATCACAGGCGGACAAACGATCAACATCGGGGACTGTGAAAGCCAAATCGTAGTGCCCACGCAAATTTGGGAACATATCCGCAACCTGGATGCCCTCTTCCGAACGCGAAGTAATAACCTCAACACTCACTTCAGGGTGATTGGCCAATATTCTGAGCAACTCTACGCCGGTGTAACCAGTGCCGCCTACGATACCAACTTTGATCACTTTGGACTCTCCAGATTGTGAAAACTACGGGTGCTGTATGATACGCTTGCTGAGGGTATAACTCCAATTAGGCAAGCAGAGCAAATAGGTAGATTAATGCAGAACGCAGACATTCAGACACAGCGTTTTAAACAGTTACCTATGCTAACGCTCATGGGCTTAGCCACAGGCCTGATAACGGGTGCGTTGATAGGACTATTCAACTGGCTTATCGAACTGCCCCAGCTCGCGCTGCACACAGCTAAATTAGTTGATACTCTGGCACAACTACCAAGCCTCTGGCGCTTTGCACTACCTATTATCGGTTCAATCCTACTCTGGGCTATCTGGAGCCGGCAAGAGACTCACTATCGCCGCGTTGGCATTACCCATCTGCACGAGCATCTCTCATACAAGCACACGCCCCTGCCGTTACCCAACCTGCTTAACCAACTGCTCGGTGCAGCGTTAACCCTGGGCACTGGACACCCTGTGGGCCGCGAGGGGCCTGGTGTACACCTAGGAGCCGCCATAAGCTCTTTGATGGGAGAGCGATTCAATATTCCTGCGAGCCAACAACGTTTACTCATCGGCTGCGGTGCCGCTGCAGCGATATCCGCGCTGTTCAGCCTGCCGCTCGCTGGAATCCTGTTCGCCATGGAGGTAGTGCTACTCGAGTACAGCATAACGGGGTTCGTTGCGATTATCGTTGCAGCCGTGAGTGCCGACCGACTCACTCAAACCCTCTTCGGCGGAGCTACACATCCAACTCTGCTTGCAGATCCCGTCAACTTCTCACAGGAGCTGCCTTTAATCTTATTGATGGCACTTGCCGTAGGGCTTTTGGCGCTGCTGTTTCAGGAGATTCAAGTGCGCACCGCACAGCGTCGCGGGCCTTTACTTTGGAGAATGCTGATTGCCGGCCTGCTCGTGGGTTCAGTAGCAACCGTATTCCCTGAGGTACTACTACCCGTTCATCTGACAACCTTGGGGGCAATCAGTGAGCTATTCTCGCTGCAACAGATGCTTATCTTATTGGCTTGCTACCTGCTTCTCACTCCGGTGTTGCTCGGTTTGGGGATCCCCGGGGGCGTAATTGGCCCAGCCATGGCTGCGGGTGGAATGCTCGGTGCAATTTTAGCAACCCTCTCACCTGATATGCAGATACAGACCGAGGTGAGCAACTACGCCCTAATTGGCATGGCAGCCATGATGTCTGCCATCATACACGCCCCGCTCGCTGCACTCGTAGCTGTGTTTGAATGGAGCAGCAGCAGTCACATTTTAACCGCGGCCATGCTCGTGATCGTTGGTAGCGAGCTGCTGATGCGCTCAATCTTCAAGCGACCATCTATATTTGAGCGCATGCTCTCCCTGCAGGGACAGAGTCGCAATACGAGGGCCTACCGCCGAATACTCATGAGTATCGGCGTTGCAGATGTTATGAATCGCAGCCTCTCCCTCACTCCCGAGAATCTGGCTCTTGAGCAGCAGGAGGCATTGGCGCGGGAGAACACCTGGCTGATACAGCGCATTAATGGGCGCATGCGCTTAGCGCGCGGATGGCTGACCTCAGACAACGAACCCGAACAGAGCTCAGAGCTACTCGAGCTGCCACTAGAATCACCCTCAAACTGGCAACAGGTTGCTATCATCACCGAACGCTCGAACCTGCTTCAAGCGCTCGATCTAATGCAAGAGCAGGAAACCACTCTGCTGGTTGTTACACAACGCGACGTTCCAGTTGGCGTATTAAGTTACGCAGCGATCCAAGCGCAGTTCGAGGCACACGAAGATTAGTGGCACATTGATTCTCGCTGTGGATAATGACCTCAGAATTTCGAATTTACAGATACAGGTGCTAACCGATGTCTAAATCAGAACAGCTTTTTGCTGCCGCCCAGAAACACATTCCTGGCGGTGTAAACTCCCCAGTGCGTGCCTTTAAGGGGGTTGGCGGTACGCCAGTATTTATTAAGCGTGCTGAAGGCGCTTACATCTACGACGAAGATGATAAACAGTACATCGACTACATAGGCTCTTGGGGCCCTATGTTGTTTGGCCACAACTACCCGCCCGTGATCGAAGCGGTACGTGAAGCGCTTAACTATGGCCTCTCATTTGGTGCACCAACTGCAATCGAAACCGAGATGGCTGACCTGATCTGTGAGACGGTTCCATCGATGGACCTAGTGCGCATGGTGAGCTCAGGCACTGAGGCGACAATGAGCGCCATCCGCCTAGCGCGCGGCTATACAGGGCGCGACAAAATTGTGAAGTTTGAAGGCTGTTACCACGGTCACTCCGACTCACTACTTGTGAAAGCTGGCTCCGGTGCATTGACTCTCGGTGAGCCCAATTCCCCAGGGGTACCTGCGGCGCTGGCAGAGCACACAATAACGCTTAACTTTAATGACATCGACAGCGTTAGACAGGCGTTTGCAGAGGTTGGCGAGCAAGTCGCCTGTATTATCGTTGAGCCGATAGCCGGAAATATGAACTGCATCCCGCCGGTTCCAGGCTTTCTGGAGGGGCTACGCGAAGTCTGTGATCAGTACGGAACTGTATTGATTTTCGACGAAGTGATGACCGGTTTTCGCGTGGCACGCGGCGGCGCGCAAGAGCTCTACGGCGTCAACGCCGACCTAATCACACTAGGAAAGATCATCGGTGGCGGCATGCCAGTTGGTGCCTTTGGCGGCAAGCGCGAGATAATGGAGCAGATCGCTCCACTCGGTCCGGTCTATCAAGCGGGTACGCTCTCCGGCAACCCGCTCGCAATGCGTGCAGGTATCGCCATGCTTACAGCGATGAAACGCGAAGGTCTGTATGAAGAGCTGAGTGCCAAAACAGAATATCTTACCGAGGGACTTAAAGCGGTTGCCCTGAAAAACGGCATTTCAGTTGCGACAGCTGCAGTTGGCGGTATGTTTGGCCTATTCTTCACCGACAAAGAGTCGGTCAACAGCTTCGCCGAAGCAACCACTTGTGACCTTGAAGCCTTTAAGAAGTTCTTCCACCTGATGCTAGATGAGGGGGTCTACCTCGCGCCTTCCGCCTACGAGGCGGGTTTCCTCTCTGCGGCACACACCGAAGCCGATCTAGACGCCACAATAGCGGCAGCTGATCGCGCTTTCTCAAAGCTCTGAGGTGATTCGTGCTGTTCGCTAGTCAGATACTTTTCGTACTGTTAAGCCTCTGGGTTGCACTTGTGGCCAAGGCCAAAGCCAACAAAGAGGGGCGTAACAGTACCGAGTATCTGGTGATCTCGCTAAGTCTGCTAGCAGCAGCAGTCGCAACGGCAGGTCAAGTTGTGCTTAACCCCCAGGGTTCAGACTCTGGCACGCTGATGCGAATATTCACCAACTTGGCGCTCTACGCAGCAGCCCCGATGCTGGTCACTGCGCTGGTGGCCTTAGCCCGCACCTATCCGATCAGCCGTCCCGCCTGGGGGCGCTGGTTGCTGGGACTATTTGCACTATTCGAACTCTGCCGCCGCATGGGTTACGGCGAGCAGTACACGTTGATATTAGCGCTCTGTTGCATCGCTGGGATGGCAAGTGCTCTTGCTTGGTTCAGGGGCAAAGATCTGCGCCTGAAACTGGCAAGCTCCACACTCGCTTTTGCGTTAGCCGTCGCTGCCTATTATGAGGCGACGCTAGCGCTCAGCATGCTACTTGCTTGCGCTGGCGTTACAACGCTTGGGGTAACACTAAACGCAACCACAGCAGCACCGGAAGAGGCTTAAAGACGATCTGCTTCCGCTTCTGCCTGAGTAGCACCAGCAAAGTCACCCGCTTGGGTACGGATCAACGCAAGCTCACGCCAAAGCTTACGCTTGTAATCAGGTAGACCAGCAGCCAGTGCAATACCGCGAAGCGCTACTTGTTCCGCTTGAAGGTACTCGCCCTTTTGACGTTTAAGTGCGGCCAACTGCAGATAGATCTGAGGATCACGCGGAGAAATCCGCAGTGCGCGCTCAATCTGCGACTCTGCTCCAGAGTAATCACGTCGGTTCGCTGCCTGACGGGCATCCCCAAGCAAGGCTACAACGGCGGTGTTAGAGCCCTGCTCCACTTTAGGCATCGCTTTTTCGGCTGCCGGCTGAGTCGGCACAGGGGTGGGTTGCGCGGTTGCAGCGGGGGTAAAACTCGGCGCATCATAGATGGGTGAAACACTCACCGTATCAGACTGCTCCACCGGCATAACCGTACCTGCTGGAGGCGGCGTCACAGGGACCAGACTACGCTCTTCAACAGGCGCGATGTAAGGACTCGGCCCAGCACAGCCGGCTAAGAGAAGGGCAGCGAGTGGCAGCGTGAGTGCTTTAATCGGTTTTTGCAGAGTCATACAATCTTCCTGTTAGTTCAGCCCTATTATTTACCGAAACCAGCCTTTAAACCAATCCAGCAGATCTCCATCCGCTTGAGATTGCGAGCGCAGCTGACCACTACACGTGAGCCGTTGTGTCGGTTCTGTACCGCGAATAAAGGGCACAGACCGTGCGCCAGAACATTGAGGCTCCGTTAGGAGATTACCGCTAGGGTCAACCCACTGGTACTCCACACTCTCAGGTTTTAACGTTATGTAAGGTTCGGGGTTCTCTAGGCGCATCAGCTCCGTCCACACCTTCAAAGCACCCCCAGAACCGGTAAAGGGGAGCGACCGGTTATCGTCCCGGCCTACCCAGACAACAGCTAAGCGATTGCCGGTGAAGCCTGCAAACCAACTATCGCGCTGCTGATCGGACGTCCCCGTTTTCCCAGAGACGTTGAGATTAGCGGGCAACTGCTGATATAGCGAACGGGCAGTGCCCTCACGCGCTACAGCCTGCAGTGCATAGTGCAGCAGGTGCACTGCCCCAGGGTCAGCAATCTGTTCAAGCTTGAAGGGGTAACGCGAAAGCTCGGCGTTATTTGCATCCGTTACCCGGCGAATCGCCCGCAATGGCATCTTAAACCCGTTTGCCGCAATCGTCTGATAGATCTGCGCCACCTCCACCGGCGAGAGCGCCAGCGCACCGAGGAAAAGCGAAGGGAAGGGGTCTATCGGCTTTTCAACGCCAAGACGCCCAAGCATATCGATCACCTTATCCACACCCAACTCTAAACCCAGATGTGCGGTGGATAAGTTGTAAGAACGAGAGAGCGCTTCGTAAAGAGGCACTTCCCCCTTAGGCTTGCCATCAAAATTCTGCGGCTCCCAAACCGAACCGTCAGGCTGCTGTAACTTCAGAGATCTATCCTGTAGCGGACTTATCAGGGTGTATCCTGACTCCAGAGCGCTGAGGTAGAGCGGCGGCTTAACCAGCGACCCAATCGGCCTGTAGGCGTCGAGAGCACGGTTAAACCCGGCAAATCGAGCATCACGATCACCCACCAGCGCAAGTAACTCTCCAGTCTGCGGATCAGTGACCACAACACTGCCTTGTAGCTTGTCAGCCCTAGCACCATAACGTTTCTGCAACTCGTTGAGCTGAGACTCCAGCGCTTTCGCAGCATGATTGTGTACGATGGGATCTAGGCCGGTGAAGATTCGAACACCCTCCGAATTGAGGTCCTCCTCTCGATACTCTTTTCTCAGCTGTCGTTTAACGATATCGAGGTAAGCAGGGTACGCCCCCTTATGACGACTACCCTTGGCGACCACCTCCAGTGGCTGTGCCTGCGCACTCCTAAACTCTGAGCTGCTGATAAACCCCTGATCCGCCAGCAACTTCAGCACCAAATTACGGCGCTCTAGCGCCCGCTCAGGATGCCGCCTCGGGTCGTAGTAGGAGGGACCTTTAATCAATCCGGCCATCAGCGCCAATTGATGTGTATCCAGCTCTGCCAGCGGCCGACCGAAGTAGAAAATAGCCCCCTGAGCAAAGCCGTGAATCGCGCGCGCG
The DNA here is from genome assembly GCA_013373575.1 of Oceanospirillaceae bacterium. GTDB lineage: Bacteria > Pseudomonadota > Gammaproteobacteria > Pseudomonadales > Balneatricaceae > Marinobacterium_E. The sequence continues at coordinate 12,474 of JABXHP010000349.1, forward strand.
CCATCTTGACCTAAATAGACCTCGTTGAGGTAGGCCTCAAGGATCTCCTCTTTGGAATAGTGCAGCTCAAGCAACATCGCCATTGGCAGCTCCAATAACTTACGTGCCAAGCTCCTCTCGGAGGTTAGATAGAAGTTTTTGACCAGTTGCTGGGTCAGTGTACTGCCACCCTGAACGAAGCGACCGGCCCGCACATTTACCCACATGGCGCGGGCGATACCTTTCAAAGAGATGCCGAAGTGCTCGTAGAAATCCCTATCTTCAACCGCCACCAGCGCCTCAGGCAGAAGCGCGGGTACATCAGCGAGACGCACTAACTCCCTATCTTCGTTATCTCCCGGGTAAATACCTCCAATAAGAATGGGCTCGAGTCGCGCCAGCGCAAGCGAACCGGCGTTTTTATCGGTCATCGAGACCAGCGAGTCGCCATCGAACCTGAGCGTGATATTGCGCGAGGGCTCAGAACCTTCAGGGAAATTGAAGCCGCGCGTATAGAGTTCCACCCGACCTTTACCCCAAACCGCAGAGCCGGGACGGTCCGCCCGCTGCGTAAGCTTATATCCCAACCCTTGGAGTTCGGCTTTGAAGGCCTCCTGCGATATCTCTAGGCCAGCGTATAGTTCTAGGGGGCGAGCGTAGACCTTCGCAGGTATCGCCCAACGCTTACCTTCAAACTTCTCGCGCAACTGCGCGTCAAGATAAATAAGCCCAACGCCGGCTATCACCAGCCCCACTAGCGAGAGCTTTAGCAGAAAGAGTATAAAGGCGCGTAACCAACGTGACTTCGGCTGCGTTTTGCGGCTTACCGGTTTTTTTCTCTTTTTTGTCATCTTCTCAGTATAATCTCGTTCCCAAACCGGCAGCGCGCGAGTGAGATGGAATCCAACCTAATTAAAAATTTGCTCAAACCTGAGTGCTTCCCGCACCCGGTGAGTGAGCTCAGGGTTATCGAAACTCATATCGCCTGGCTTATTACAACCGGGGAGTACGTCTATAAGATTAAGAAGCCGGTAAACTTCGGCTTTCTTGATTTTACCACCCTTGAGCAACGCCGCTTCTTTTGTGAAGAGGAGCTACGGCTCAACCAACGCATGTCTTCGAACCTCTATTTAGA
>JABXHP010000208.1 GCA_013373575.1 Oceanospirillaceae bacterium
ATCTCTTGGTGGGCCTACTCATTCCCGCTGGCTGCGTTTACCATCGCCACCATGTTTATGTATGAGCACACGGGTTCTAAATTTTTTCAGGTCCTAGGACTTAGCATGCTGATACTGGTGAGTCTATTAATTGCAATGTTGGTTTGGCGAACGGCGCGTGCAGCCCTAAGCGGTGCTCTGTTTAAGCCTGACTAGACTGGTCTACACTGGATTAAAAATAAGGAGGCTATGAACAAGTCCACAAGACTTAAACATAGCTTCCCTGAGGAGGATAGGTGGATACTTACGCAGCTGCGGTTACGCTCTTTTTGATTATGGATCCACTCGGGAACATTCCGCTGTTCCTGTCGATTCTCTCGCAGGTGCCGGAAGCGCGCAGGCGCTTGGTTCTGGTTCGCGAACTGCTGATTGCGCTGGCGTTGATGCTGATCTTCCTATTCAGCGGTCCAAGCCTACTCAAAGTGCTTGGACTGTCTACTGAGGCGGTCTCTATCAGTGGCGGAATAATCTTGATGATCATTGCCATCCGCATGATATTCCCCTCCCGTGGCGGGCCTATGGGAGACGATGTGGATGATTCCGAACCGCTAATCGTGCCTTTAGCAACACCCATGATTGCGGGGCCTTCCATACTGGCAACACTGGTTCTACTCGCTGAGAGCCAGCCAGAACGTTCGGTTGATTGGCTCTACGCCCTGTTGGCGGCTTGGGGGATCTCTGCAGTCATACTTCTCAGCTCGCAATCCTTCTACCGTATCCTCGGAAAAAGAGGACTTAAAGCGATCGAGCGCCTGATGGGGATGATCCTAATCTCTATCTCCGTGCAGATGCTGATTAACGGCATCGGGCAATTAGGTTTTATACATTAACAGTTAGAGAGGCTATTCAAGTGTCCGAAAAGTATTCAGAGATCAGTCGATTCAGCGTGCCAGAGCTTTCAGAGCTACCCGATGATATTCGTAAGCGCATTGAAACTGTGCAGGAGAAGTCTGGCTTCATACCCAATGTGTTCCTCGTGCTGGCGCGCCGTCCTGCAGAGTTTCGTGCGTTCATGGACTACCACGATGCACTGATGGAGAAGGAGAGCGGGCTGAGCAAAGCTGAGCGTGAGATGATTGTGGTGACCACTAGTGCTGCCAATCAGTGTCAGTACTGCGTCATCGCACACGGCGCGATTCTGCGAATTCGGGCAAAGAATCCTCTAATTGCTGATCAGCTTGCCACTAACTATCGCAAAGCCGACATCACTGAGCGTCAACGCCTTATGCTTGATTTTGCCATGAAGGTCTCGCAAACCGCTTACGAGGTCTCGGAGTCTGACTTCGAGCGCCTAGCGGCGGTTGGGTTGGATCAAGAGGATGCTTGGGACATCGCAGCTATCGCGGCGTTTTTCGGTATGTCTAATCGTATGGCTAATGTGCAGAGTATGCGCGCGAATCGGGAATTCTTCACTCTAGGGCGTGGCTAGGCGCCGCGCCAGCTCGCTACGCCATCGCTTTGACGACCTGGTTTGCCCAGTCGACTGCATGGCGGTAGGCGACCTGTAAGAACTGAGGCGGTAGATCGGCATTGACTCGTTCAAATTCACCGCGCTCAACGTAGATAACATCGCGCAGCAACTGGCCCTCGTCACCAGCATAATCGGTTAGAGCCAGCTTTATTTTCGTGTCTAGCGGCAGTTGCTCAATTAGTTCCGGCATTGGAATGCCCAACAGTGCATCCAATTGAGAAAGCAGGCCAACGAAGAAGTAGTTCATCGGATCGGGACGCTCCAGAAGCTCTGCTAGCACCTCTTCCATGCGCCCACGCTGTAACATTGCACGGGTCAATTCCAATGGCGTATCGCCCTCGTTGCTGCACAAGAATAGCATTACCCAGCGCTTGACTTGGTCCATTCCGAGTAGCGCTATTGCATGGGAGAGGCTACTGACCTCGCGCTTAAGACTGAAGGCCGCTGAGTTAACCACGCGAAGAATTTTAAAGGTTAGCTCCGGATCCTTAAGGGCCAGTGCCTCTATCGATTTCGCATCGGCACTGGGGTCGTCAAATGCCTCGAGTAACTCAAGCAACACCAGCTTATTGCCACGCACCTTGCGGCCGCGAACAAGCTCTGGCCGGCTCAGGAAAAAGCCCATAAAGAGCTCGAAGCCGAGCTCTAGACAGATGCGGAACTCAGCATCGGTCTCAACCTTATCCGCCAGGAGGTCCACGCCTTTGTAGCGCAACGACTGTACGATCTGCGGCAGGTTATCAAAGCCCAGCTTCTGTACATCGAGTTTTACTATATGAACGATAGAGAGTAATGGATCGAAACGGCTATCTTGCGGGTCGTAATCAGCGAGGGCAATGCGGTACCCCTGGCTGGCCAGGTTTTTAACTGCAGCGACTAGCAACTCGTTGATGTGGCTGGTACCGATAACCTCTATGACAAAACGATCTCGTGGTAGCTCTGGGATGTCATGTTCGAGGAGGAACTGATCGGTGACCTTTAGGTAGACCGGTACCGTGCGCTCTCTCTTCTCGCCCACTACGCTCGCGTAGGTGTTGAGCAGAACACTGACTGTTGTTTCATTTTCGTTCAGTCCAGCAACAAATTCACCCTTGTCATCTCTGAATAAGAGCTCGTAGGCGACAATGTCACGATTTTTGGTGAAGATGGGCTGGCGAGCCATCAGCACTTGTAGGGTTGAATCTTCAGTGAGTTCTGCCTGCATTACCACTTAACTTCCTTTGAGAGCGTTAATGAAAAACGTCTCAATGAAATATAGCACTAAGCTCGGTGCTTGTTGGTTTTGCTGATCAAAAATAGGAGTTTTTCGGTTATCAAGCGAGCACTGTTCAGCAGGCTAATGCTTGTCGGACTCTTGCTCACTGCTCCAGAGCATCGCTAAAGCAGAGAGGGCTAGTATGCACCAGAAGAGCACCGGCAGGTTTGTGGTGAACATCGCACTCTCATCCGTAAAGGTAAGTTAGAATGCATAGTAGCAGAAAAACGGTAATTAAAAATAAAGTATATATGTTTTAATTGTATATAGCGGCGCCGCAGCTTTACCCCGGGTGGCTGGCACCCGGGGTGTTTGAGCAAGGGGAAGCGCTCATTAAAGTTTCGGCTCGAAACTTGTATGGATAATAGAGTCTGAGTCTATCAGACCCTCGCGTTTGCCTGGAGTATTGTCAGCCCAACGGAAAGTGAGGTAGCTGACAAACACAACCAGGAGCGGTATTCCGACATTGATCAACTGTTCATTGCTCATATCGACCTCCAATTGTTGGTGGTCAGTTCAGAATAGTCAGTCTGCTAGGAATTTTCCTGCCGAGCTTTGCTGGCTCGCTGAGCGCCATTAATAGAGTCCGTAAAGCAATAGTAAACAATGGGTTAGCAGGGTAATCTGGTGCCCGTTCTTCAAGGTCGGATGTATCCTAAGTCTCTGAATGCTCAGACTAAGCCCTTTAATTTAGAGGGATTTTTAGCCTGTCTCTTTGGTTTTATAAAATCTGAATTTTTCTCGGGGATAGAGGGGATTCATCGATCTATTTGAAGATTTTTCATTTAGCCCATCCTCTTTTAGGCCACTCAAGCTGACTCCAATACTAGCCGCAACCTGCGAAGAATTTGACTTGAAACTGCAAACTTCTAATATGGGGGTAAGGCTTAAATCTCGTTACCATCGCGAGTTCCGTTTAAAAGCCTAATGATCGAAGGAGGTGTCTGATGGAGAATCGTACCACCAAGCTCGAAGTAGTAATTCCACCTGATGTCGCATTCAGTGACCTCAACCTTCAACACGACCCCGGTTCAGGCGGTATCGTGTTTGAGTATCAACCGATAGAGCGTATCTGTGAAGCTTCAGGTATAGATGTCGATCATCTCTCTGAGGAGTGCGAGAACGACCTGGGTGATTTTCTCATGTCCTGGTATTTGAAACATCGCGCCTTCGGCGGCGAGCCCGATAATGTTGCCGACTCTATTTTGGAGGAGATGGAGCTTATAGAGGCAGCCGGACAACGCTTTACGCTGCCGGCGGGTCACGCTTAACGGTCTGCCACTGTTCGCTCTTGCAGTGGTAGGTAGACGTCGGTCTCAAGCTCTCTTGGTGAGAGGTTTGGGCCGGCGTTTACAAAATGAAACATCATCGGGCGGCTCTCATCCAGTAGTTCACCACTCTCAGGTAGCCAGTCTGAGTAGAGCCACTCGGCTGCCGGTATCTGTTCAGGCGACCCCTGATGCCGCACTCTGGCGAAACGGCCCGTGCCCAACCACTTCTCACAGATGGGCTGCTCTCCAGTTAGATCGATCTCGGTAGAGACACAGAGGTCAACGCGCTGATCCTGAGGTGCTGTAGCTTTCGGGTCAGAGTGGAAACAGGCGTAGGTTCGATGCTCGGGGGAGGGTGATAGCCCCTTGGATTGGCGCCACTGAATAAAACGCTGCCGGCTTTCACCGAGTCGCTCAAGCGAGCCGCGGTGCTCGAGACAGGCGACACGAAAGGCGGGTACTCTAACTAATTCAACGTGCATAGGCTCTCCCTCGGCTCGAAGTCTAACGCTCTTTTGAGAAAGCTACTAACGCTTAGGAACGCTTCAGTGAGCCTCAATGCGCTTCCCTAGAGGTGTTCCGTCTCTCGTCGGTCTGGCTTACCAGATCTATTAGCTCTCCTTCGGGCAGAGGTTTGCTAATAAAGTAGCCCTGGATAAGTGAACATTTATTCTGCATGAGCCAGAGCAGCTCCTCTCTGTTCTCAACCCCTTCGGCTACCTGCGATATGCCGAGCTCCTGGCAGAGCGTCAAGGTAGATCTGACTATCGCTGCGGTACGTGGATTATTATGTACCTCGGTGACGAAG
>JABXHP010000284.1 GCA_013373575.1 Oceanospirillaceae bacterium
ACAGATGAAGCTTAAGATTGCGGGCGGCCGCGTCATTGATCCAGCACAGAAACTAGATAAGGTTGTCGACCTCTATATTGATGATGGCGCAGTAGTAGCGCTGGGCGAGCAGCCGGAGAACTTCGTAGCTGAAGAGGTTATTGACGCTAGCGGCCAAATTGTGGCGCCTGGCTTTATCGATCTCTGTGCAGAGTTAGGCGAACCGGGACAGACGCGCCGAGGCACGATCGCCAGCGAGACTGCGGCAGCTGCAGCGGGCGGAATCACTACACTGGTCACACCACCAACAACCTCGCCAGTGGTTGACACTACAGCCGTTGCTGAGCTTATCCAAGACCGCGCTCTAGACTCAGGTTTCGCGCGCGTGTTACCCCTTGGTGCACTTACCAAGGGGCTTGAGGGAGAACAGTTAGCCCCGCTACACGCCTTGGCAACTTCCGGCTGTATCGGCTTCACCAATGCACGCGAGCCCATCGCAAGCTCACTTGTACTCCTACGTGCGCTAGAGTACGCCGCTACCCATGATCTGCTAGTGGTCTTCCAAGCAGAGGATCGCACACTCGTGGCCAACGGCTGTATGCATGAAGGCTCTACCTCCACCCGTTTGGGCTTGGTAGGCATCCCAGCAGCGGCGGAGACCATCGAAGTCTCACGTTGCTTATTGTTGGTTGAAGAGACCGGTGTGCGCGCCCACTTCGGTCAGCTCTCCTGCGCGGGTTCAGTCACGCTGATAGAGCAGGCGCGATTGAGAGGCTTGCCTGTTACTGCGGATGTCTCTGCACATCAGCTTCTGCTGACCGACGAGAACGTTGATGGGTTCGATTCGCTGTTTCATGTGAATCCGCCACTGCGTGCAGCAAGTGATCGGGATGGCCTTCGCAACGGCCTAGTAACGGGCACAATTGCAGCCATCTGTTCAGATCATCAGCCACAGGATGAGATAGCTAAAGAGGCTCCCTTTGCTGCCACTGAGATCGGTATGAGCAGCCTCGAGACATTACTACCTCTCTCGCTCATTATGGTTGATGAGGGGTGGTTGGAGATGTCCGACCTGATCGATCGTCTAAGCCGAGGCCCAGCTAAGATACTCGGTATAGAGGCGGGTACCCTTGAGGTCGGTAGCGCTGCAGATCTCTGTATCTTTGATCCCGAGATGCGTTGGTCACCGACTGCGGATCAGCTAAGATCTAAGGGGAAAAATACGCCATTCAAGCGCATTGAGCTTAAGGGGCGTGTCACGCTGACGCTGCTTGGGGGCATCCCGGTGTTTCGCCTCTAAGTAGGTCACGAACAGACAAGTAAGTTATGTCCGAATCAGTAACTTACGACCGATATAGAAAAGGCCGCATCTGCGGCCTTTCTCATCTTCCACGCTGTTACATCCCTTTAACGTCCAGCTTGCCTTTGAGATTCATATTGTCATCCTCCTCCTGCAGCGTGAAGGATGGTACATCGTCCGAATCCAGCTGCTCGTTGGTATCAGCATTGAGTTTGATCATCAGGCGCAGGTCGTTGGCGGAATCTGCATGCGCCAGCGCCACCTCGTAGGTGATGATGCCATCGCGGTAGAGGGTAAACAGCGCCTGATCGAATGTCTGCATACCGAGGTTGGTAGACTTCTTAATGACATCCTTAATTTCGTGAACCGCGCCTTTACGCACCAAGTCCTGAATCAGAGGGGTATTGATTAGAACCTCAATAGCAGCTCGGCGCCCCTTGCCATCCACTGTTGGCAGTAGCTGTTGCGCGATAATCGCTTTGAGGTTGAGCGACAGATCCATCCACACCTGATCATGGCTATCTGCCGGAAAGAAGGAGATGATACGGTCGAGTGCCTGGTTAGCATTGTTGGCGTGCAAGGTTGCCAGACAGAGGTGACCGGTCTCTGCGAAAGCTAGACCGTACTTCATGGTATCGGCCGAGCGGATCTCACCCATCAGGATGACATCTGGCGCCTGGCGCAGGGTGTTCTTGAGTGCGACATCGAAAGACTCGGTATCCAGACCCACCTCACGCTGCATGATGATGCTCTTCTTGTGGTCGTGGATGTACTCGATAGGGTCCTCGATAGTGATGATATGACCCGCGTGGTTCTCATTACGGTAATCAATCATCGAAGCTAGTGAGGTCGATTTACCCGTCGATGTACCACCTACAAAGAGTATTAGGCCACGCTTGGTCATCGCCAGATCACGCAGCACCGATGGTAGCCTCAGCTCGTCCATTGAGGGTATGTGGCTAGCAATGGAGCGCAACACCATACCTGGCGAGTTACGCTGCACAAATGCGCTCACACGGAAACGACCTATACCAGGAGCGCTTAGAGCGAAGTTACACTCGTTGGTGCCTTCAAACTCAGCCAGCTGTTTGTCGTTCATAGTACTGTAAACCAGCGCTCGCGCCTGCGCCGCATTGAGCTTCTCTCGGGTCAGCGGCTTAATGGTGCCGTCAACTTTGATCGAGGGAGCAGCGCCTGCGGTTACGAATAGGTCGGAACCTCCACGTTCAGACATCACCTTCAATAGTTGCGTAAAATCCATAATTTCTCTCCCTGCTTAGAAGATTGAAGGGTCTTTGGCGCGAACTCGTGCGGCTTCGCGCGTAATCATGCCCTTCTTAACTAGCTCAAGCAGTGACTGGTCTAGTGTTTTCATGCCATAAGCGGCACCGGTTTGAATCGCTGAGTACATCTGCGCCACCTTATCTTCGCGAATGAGGTTTCGAATCGCAGGTGTACCGATCATTATTTCATGAGCGGCACAGCGCCCACCTTTGGTCTGCTTCAACAGCGTCTGGGAAATAACCCCCTGTAGAGACTCTGATAGCATCGATCGCACCATGCCCTTCTCGGCTGCGGGGAACACATCGATGATACGGTCAATTGTTTTGGCAGCGGAAGTGGTATGCAAAGTACCAAATACCAAGTGGCCCGTTTCAGCAGCCGTCAGCGCAAGACGAATAGTCTCGAGGTCTCGCATCTCACCCACGAGGATGACGTCCGGGTCCTCACGCAGCGCCGAGCGTAGGGCATTAGCAAAGCTGTGGGTATCACGGTGTACCTCACGCTGGTTAATCAAACACTTTTTACTTTCGTGAACAAACTCGATGGGATCCTCGATAGTGAGGATATGGTCGGGCTTAATGTCGTTGATATAGTCAATCATCGCCGCCAAGGTCGTCGACTTACCGGAACCGGTCGGCCCGGTCACCAGAACCAGTCCGCGAGGTTGCTCAGAGAGGTCCCTAAAGACCTGCCCCATACCCAAATCATCCAGCGTTAAAACTTTGTTCGGAACGGTACGGAACACGGCACCCGCGCCGCGGTGCTGGTTGAACGCGTTGACACGGAAGCGCGAAAGGTTTGGAACCTCAAAAGAGAAGTCGACTTCGAGATTCTCTTCGTACTCCTTACGCTGCTTATCATTCATGATGTCATAAACGAGCGTGTGAACCTGCTTATGATCCATCGCCGGAAGTTTGATACGACGCACGTCACCATCGACACGAATCAAAGGTGGCATCCCTGCAGTCAAATGCAGATCCGATGCGCCCTGTTGTACAGCGAAGGACAAAAGTTCTGTAATATCCATTTAGCCAGTACTCTTTTAAAAAGATGCTCTGATAAAAAATTGCGCAGCCAACAACTCATCGGCGCGGATAAGAAAAAGGTTTCTTAATACTCAATGAAAAGCTTAGCAGAGAGTTTCGAAATTGTTCGGCGACAGATTGCAGATGACTGCATCAAAGCGGACAGAGATCCCGAATCGGTCGCACTTTTGGCCGTCAGCAAAACGCGCAGTACAGATGAGATAAGGGCTGCAGCCGCAACTGGCCAAACCTCCTTCGGCGAAAACTACTTACAAGAAGCGCTAGAAAAAATTGAAGCTTTAGAAGAGTTGGGGCTTGAATGGCACTTTATCGGTCCGATTCAGTCCAATAAAACACGCCCAATTGCCGAGAATTTTCACTGGGTTCATTCGGTTGATCGCCTAAAAATAGCACAGCGACTCTCAGATCAACGACCACACTATGCCAACGATCTCAATATCTGTATTCAGGTAAACATCAGTGCTGAGGAGCAGAAAGCTGGGTGCAGCGTCGCTGAGCTGCCACAGCTTGCGCGTGAGATCGCTGCCCTACCGAAAATTTGTCTCCGCGGGCTAATGGTGATTCCAGAGGCTACCGAGGACCTAGAGCTGCTTCGAAGCCGTTTCAGAGAGACCGCACAGCTACTGGCCCAGCTTAAGCCCGAGATCCCAACGCTGGATACGCTATCAATGGGCATGTCAGGCGATCTCGATGTTGCGATCGCCGAGGGGGCAACCATGGTGCGTGTAGGCACAGCACTTTTTGGCCCGAGAAACAGCCCTAGAGCCAATTAAACTAAAAATCACTCTCTCCAATTGAGGTTTTAGACTTGAAACAACCGACTATCGCTTTTATCGGCACCGGCAACATGGCTCGCGCTATCCTCGAGGGTCTACTGAGTGACGGCTACCCCGCCGCTTGTATCTGGGCAACGCGGCGCCAGCTAGATCTCCTTAGCGACCTTGCAGAGCAGGGAGTGAATACCACATCGGATAACGCCGCGGCAGTTGCAGCAGCTGACGTAGTGGTTATCTCCGTTAAGCCACAGATGATGCGCGAAACGCTTGAGGCACTTCAACCAGCGTTGCAGAGTCGCCAACCACTTCTGGTTTCGGTTGCTGCCGGTATTGACGCGGCTGCTCTTGAACGTTGGGGCGGCGGTACACTAGCGGTAATTCGCTCTATGCCTAACACCCCCTCTTTGCTCAAACGTGGCGCTTGCGGGCTGTTCGCCAACGCTAATGTGTCGTCCGAACAGAAAAACCTTGCCGAGCAGATTATGGGAGCTGTAGGTATCACGCTCTGGTGCGAGCAGGAGACGGGTATTGATCAGGTTATTGCAGTCTCCGGTTCGGGACCGGCTTACTTCTTCTTGATGATGGAGAAGATGATTGAAGCTGGCGTTGCCTTAGGGATGGCCCCTGATAGCGCGCGTGAACTTACGCTACAGACCGCTCTGGGGGCGGCGGAGATGGCAAAACAGACCGGAGTTGAACCCGCTGAATTACGCCGTCGAGTCACCTCACCGGGGGGTACGACAGAGCAAGCGATTTTGAGCTTTGAGCGCGACCAGCTTGGCTCTACAGTTGAGAAAGCGATGACCGCATGCCGTGATCGTGCAGTTGAGATGACAGCCCTTCTATGTAAGGAGTAGTGCGGGTTTCGAACCCTCTACCAATTCATCTATACTGGCAGAAATTTACCATCTAAGTAGGACCCTATATGACCGGCGATCCGATTAGTCTGATCATTAGAACACTGGGAGAAGTTTTCGCATTCATTTTTATCCTGCGATTTATTTTGCAGCTATCCGGTGCGGACTACTACAACCCGATCTCACAAGCGATAGTGCGCTTCACTTCAGTGCCTTTGGCACCTTTGCAGAAGCTGATTCCGCGCTACAAGCGAGTTGATGCCGCACCGCTGATCTTCGCTCTGCTGATTAAACTCGCTGCCATCGTACTTTTGGTTCTGGTGAGCCAGGGTGGTATACCCAGTATCACCGCAGCCCTGCTGTTCGCGCTGTTTAGCCTGCTTGATAGTCTGTTAACCATCTACTTCTGGGCAGTTATTGGCGCCGTCATCCTCTCCTGGGTTGCACCTAACTCCTATCACCCGGGGCCGCAATTGATACTGCAGATTACCGAGCCGCTATTTGCTCTAGCTCGCCGTGTCATTCCACCTATTGGTGGGCTCGATCTGTCACCCATCTTAATCTTTCTGGTGATACAGATTCTGCAGTCGCAGATCTCGCGTCTGGTGATGTAAAGCCTGTTAGAATGGACACCAACGGGGCCGGCGGCCCCCTATTGATTCTGTTTGGAGATGAAGGCGTATGCCCGAGAGCCTGCCTGCCAACTCGGTTGGTATCGTAACACCGCAGTCCATCGCCTTTGAGCAGCCTCTGGAGCTCTGCTCTGGCCGTACCCTGCCGCGCTACGATTTAACTGTTGAGACCTATGGCGAGCTGAACAGCGACAAATCTAACGGTGTATTGATCTGCCATGCGCTCTCTGGCCACCACCATGCAGCCGGCTACCATTCAATGGATGAGAAGAAACCGGGATGGTGGGATAGCCACATCGGCCCTGGCAAGCCTATCGATACCAACAAGTTCTTCGTTGTCTGCCTGAATAATCTGGGCGGTTGTCACGGCTCCACCGGCCCCAATACCACAAACCCTGAAACGGGCGAGCTCTACGGGCCCGATTTTCCGATCGTAACTGTGCGCGACTGGGTCAATTCTCAGGCTCGCCTGGCCGACCACTTCGGTATTGAGTGCTGGGCGGCAGTAGTGGGGGGAAGTCTTGGCGGTATGCAAGCGATGCAGTGGGCAATCGACTACCCAGACCGCCTCAAGCATGCACTTGTCATTGCCTCATCGCCGCGTCTCACGGCGCAGAACATCGCCTTTAATGAAGTGGCTCGCCAGGCGATCAGCAAAGATCCAGCGTTCAATAACGGGCGCTACTTCGAGAATGACGAAATCCCCAAAACGGGGCTCTCTCTGGCACGCATGATCGGCCATATCACCTACCTCTCCGATGATGGGATGGGGACCAAATTTGGCCGCGAAATGCGCCAGAAAGAGCTGAGCTTCGACTACGACACCCAGTTTCAGGTGGAGAGTTACCTGCGCTACCAGGGCGAGCGATTCTCAACCGCTTTTGATGCCAACACCTACCTGCTAATGACCAAAGCGCTCGACTATTTCGATCCCGCTTCAGAGTACGGTGACGACCTAGCACAGGCGCTTAGCCAAGCGAAATGTGGATTTTTGGTTGCGTCATTTACGACTGACTGGCGCTTTTCACCCGAGCGCTCACGTGAAATTACCGATGCGCTCGTCGAGGCCGGGAGAGACGTCTGCTATGCAGAAATTGAGTCTAACCACGGTCACGATGCGTTCCTAATCTCCAGCCCAAGATATGACGCGGTTATGGCTGCCTACATGCAGCGTGTCGAGAAAGATATGGGAGCAGACCATGCGCGCTGATTTAGAGATTATCAAACCCTGGTTCACCCCGGGCTCTCGTGTACTCGACCTTGGCTGTGGCGATGGCGAACTGCTGGAGGATCTGCAGAAGACTCTCAACGTCAAAGGTCTGGGGATGGAGATAGACGCGGACAACCTAACCGCATGCATTGCGCGCGGGGTTAATGTTATCGAGAAGAACATCGACGAAGGCCTCGCATCTATCAAGGACAACACCTTCGATACCGTAGTGATGACGCAGGCTCTGCAGGTGATGCACCGTCCTGATCTCACAGTGGAAGAGATGCTCCGTATTGGCAAAGAGGGGATCATCACCTTCCCTAACTTCGCCCACTGGCGCGCGCGATTCTATCTTGCACTGCGCGGACGTATGCCGGTATCAAAGTTCCTATCCTACGAATGGTACGACACACCCAACATCCACTTCTTCACTTTCAAGGATTTTGAGAGGCTCTGTATCGACCGCAACATCCGAATCATTGAGCGCACCGTAGTGGATCATAGCCACCGCGAACGCTGGAGCAATAAACTCTGGCCCAATATGCTCGGCGAAATCGCGATCTACCGTATCACGCGATAGGAGAAGTAGATGTTTAAAGCACTTTTGTTACTCTGTGTTGCGCTTGTTGCGCCCCTCTCCCAGGCGGAGCAGAGCCTTACTCAGAATGGTTATGAAGTTCACTACAACGCCTTCAATTCGGGTTTTCTTACACCTGAAGTGGCTCAGGCGAATGGACTCACTCGTTCTAAGGTGATGGCGCTGTTGAATGTATCCGTACTGAAGATCGGTGATGATGGCAGCAAAAAGCCTGTTAACGCTCTGGTCTCTGGCGAAGCGAAAAATCTGCTCCAGCAAGTGAAGACACTGAGTTTTAAAAAGATCGACGAGGGTGATGCTATCTATTACCTCAGCAGTTTCCGTTTTAGTGATGAAGAGCTGCTCAATTTCGACTTAGAAGTCCAGCCAGACCCGAATCAGAGCCCCATCAAGGTGCGCTTCAGCCAAACCTTCTACGAGGATCGCTAGATGAGCTCGCAGGTAGTACTCGCCTCCGGCAACAAGGGCAAACTTAAAGAGTTTGGCGACATTCTGCAGCTAATGGATATGGAGATTGTCGCGCAGGGCACTCTGGGCGTAGCAGACGCGGACGAGACAGGCTTAACCTTTGTGGAAAATGCGATTATCAAGGCGCGTAATGCCTGCGAACACACCGGTTTACCGGCCATCTCAGATGACTCAGGGCTCGAGGTAGACTACCTCAATGGTGCTCCAGGGATCTACTCTGCGCGTTATGCCGGAACAGATGCATCGGATGCAGATAATATCGACAAATTACTTAAAGCGCTCCAAGGTGTTCCGCACGAGCAACGCACCGCACGCTTTCGTTGTGTGCTGGTGTGTATGCGCCACAAGCTCGACCCAACACCGCTTATCTGTTTGGGTACTTGGGAGGGTTACATCCTCGAAGCGCCACGTGGTGAGCATGGCTTTGGCTATGACCCCATCTTCTGGAGCCCCGAGTTCGACTGTGCCTCAGCTGAACTGACACCCGTGCAGAAGCGCTCTGTGAGCCACCGCGGCAAAGCGGTAGGACTGCTAACTGCAGCGCTTGCTGACTTCCTGAAGTAGCATCGCTCTGTGGCAAAGGCGGATATACCCCTATCGCTCTACGTTCATGTACCTTGGTGCGTACGCAAATGCCCCTACTGTGATTTCAACTCGCACGCCGTGCGTGATGAGATACCGCAACAGCAGTATGTAGACGCCCTTATCGACGACCTAAAGGTTGAAGCCAAAATAAGTGGCGAGCGCCCTATTCACTCAATCTTTATTGGCGGTGGTACGCCCAGCCTGTTTACTGCTGACGCCTATGTTACTCTGCTGGCGGCTGTGAAAGATCAGTTTGAGATTGAGCCAGGTGCCGAAATCACCCTTGAGGCGAACCCGGGTACCTTTGAGCGTGAACGCTTTCAGGGATATCGAGATGCGGGCATCAACCGCTTATCCATTGGTATCCAAAGCTTCAATAATAGTTCACTCAGCGCTTTGGGGCGGGTGCACAATGCCGACGAGGCGATAGCGGCGGCCGAAGCGGCACGTACGATTTTTGATCGGATCAATCTCGACCTAATGCATGGTCTCCCCTCACAAACCGCCGATATGTCCCGCCTGGACCTGCAACAAGCCCTAGCGCTAAAACCGGATCAGATCTCCTGGTATCAGCTCACTCTGGAGCCCAACACAGAGTTTGCAGCACGCCCTCCGCGCCTCCCGGTGGAGGAGTCACTCTGGCAAATTCAGGATGAGGGGCAGACTCTACTTGAGGGCGAAGGCTATAGACAGTATGAGATATCGGCGTTCGCCAAGCCGGGGGGCGAGGGGCGCCACAACATCAACTACTGGCGCTTCGGTGATTACATAGGTATCGGGGCTGGGGCACACGGTAAATTAACGCGCTGGGACGGAGGAGAGATCGAGATTATCCGCCGGCATAAGCAGCGCCAACCTAAGGGCTATATGCAACCACAAAGCCGGCTTGCGGGCGAAGAACCGATAGCAGCAGCCGATAGGGCGTTTGAGTTCATGCTCAATGCTCTGCGTTTGACGGACGGCTTCTCTACCGAGCTGTTTGCTCAGCGCACAGGGTTAAAGTTAGAGACTATCTCTCGTCAGTTGGATATAGCGCTAAGCAAGGGTCTGCTTGAACTCGATAGCGGTCAGGTAAAACCCACCTATGAGGGCCGTCTATTCCTCAACGATCTACTTGAGCTTTTTCTAGACTAATCAGAGACGAGAAATTGCAGCTGGCAGATCGGCAAGCTGCTCAACGACTAGATCTGCATTGACCTCATGCGGGTAGTCTAACCCTTCGGGGTTGACCCAAATCGTTTTAAAACCCAAATCTCTGGCAGCCTTCACGTCGTTGATAGGGTGATCTCCAATGTGCACCGATTCTGCCGCGCCAACGCCGGCGTGTTCCAGCGCCTTCTCGAACATCAGCGGATGCGGCTTAGCTGTGCCCACCCCATCGGCATTAAATTGGAAGTCAAACCACTGCGCCAAGGGCGTGCGGCTAATCTCTGCATTACCATTGCTCAGCGCACCGACGATATAGCCCGATGCCTTAAGCGCGGTCAGCATATCTCTAACATCATCATAGGGCGTCACATCGTGGCGGTGTTGGTGGAAATACTCAAAGGCTCTGTTTGCCCAATGACGCGACTCCTCCTCTGAGTACCCCACCTCCTGATAACCGATCTCCAGCAGACGCAGCCGAATTAGGGTCATAGAGTGGGTAATCTCGGGGTAGCGCTCTAACAGGCGCTGCCGCAGCTCGGAACCCTCAAACAGATCCTCCAGGGCAAAGCGTTCGGTAAAAGCAGGCGTATGCTCCTGCATCCACTGCCAAGAGAGTTGATTCGCACGAATGACCACCGGGCTCACAGCCCAAAGGGTATCATCAAGGTCGAAGGTCACCATTTTAATCTGTGTCATCAGTTCTCTCTTGGGATCGCGCTCGCGGATGGGCTGAGCGGTAAATCTGCTGAAGTTGGTTGAAATCTAAGTGGGTATAGATCTGTGTTGTACTGATGTCCGCATGCCCCAGTAGCTCTTGTACCGCACGCAGATCACCAGAATGAGCCAACATCTCGGTTGCGAAAGAGTGGCGCAGCTTATGCGGATGCAGGCTACCACTCACACCCGCTAGCTCGCCCCAGCGCTGCATACGTTGCTCGACCGTACGGCTGCTTAGCCGACGTCCACGCTGCCCAACAAAGAGCGCCATCTCATTCACTGCAAC
>JABXHP010000277.1 GCA_013373575.1 Oceanospirillaceae bacterium
GCACAGCGCCATAACTTTGGAGACCTCTTCAGTCGATCTAGGGCGCACAATCGCGATGGCAGGGCAACTACCTTGTCCCCAGCTCTCGTTGGAGCGCTGAGCGACGCGCTCATCGGTAATCAGACCCTTGTCGCCTACAATTGCGTGTATCTGCTGAAGTAGTTCCTGCATGCTGAGAGTTCCAGTTTTAAGCCATCGTTAGCGCATCGTATCCCAGTTTTAAACCGGTGATAAATAGAAAGCCGTAACAGAGTTGGTAAAAGATTTTTTCATCTAAACGATTGTGCAGGTATATACCTAACCAAATGCCTAGTGGAGCTATTGGCGCCAACACTAGCGCTGTCGTCAGTATCTGGGAATCGAATAGGCCAAGAGAGATGTAAGGTATCAATTTAACGTAGTTAATGAAGGTGAAAAACACGACAGTCGTAGATGCGTAGACTGACTTATTCAAGCGTAAAGGTAAGAGATACATGTTGAGCGCAGGACCACCCGCGTGAACGCTGAAGCTGGTAAAACCAGACAGTGAGGACCAGATAGCGGCTCGCATGTTATTCGGCGCTTTCGGTTCGGGTTTACGTTTAAGAATGACCTTTACAACAGCATCTAGGCAAAAAAGTATGGTCAGCACAGAGATCATGAACTTTATACTGCGCTCGCTCATAAGATGGAAACTCAAAGCGCCAACAATTACCCCGACTAGCGCGGCGGGTAAGATGGGTTTGAGCACGCTGAAGTCAAATTTACCTTTGAAACCCCTCAGCGCAAAGAGGTCCATTAGGCAGAGAACAGGAAGAAGTATGGCTGCCGCTGCGATTGGCGATATCACAAGGCTGAGCATTGGTACAGCGATCATACCCAGTCCACCCCCAAAGCCTCCTTTGGAAATACCAACAATGAGCAGCGCAGTGATGGCGAGAAGATAGAAGTTAACATCAGTAATCATCGGTGGTTAGCTCGTGCAGTCGGCGGGGAGGTGTAAACCCCGGCTGATGGTTAGCCGGGGCTGGTGTAGGCGCAGCTGCTAATCGCAGAGTGCGTCTAGCTTTTTCTTCAACAATCCAGTGACTGCACCTGGGTTCGCTTTACCCCCAGTCGCTTTCATCACTTGGCCCATGAAGAAACCGATTATCTTGCCACGCTTATCAGGTTCGGCAGCTTTGTACTGCTCTACCTGTGGTGTTGAGTTGGCGATCACTTCGTCAATCACCTTCTCGATGGCACCTGTGTCAGTGACCTGTTTAAGGCCTTTGGCTTCGATGATCTCATCCGCGCTGCCGCCCTCACTCCACATGTGCTCAAACACTTTCTTGGCAATGTTGCCAGAGATGGTGTTGTCTTTGATGCGCTGCAGTAGACCGCCGAGTTGCTCAGCGCTCACTGGGCTCGCTTTGATATCGGTATCGTTGGCGTTTAGGTTCTTGGCCAGTTCACCCATCACCCAGTTAGCTGCTAGCTTGGCATCTTTTGCTGCGCTAACAACAGCCTCGTAGTAGTCCGCTTGTGGGCGGTAAGCTGATAGCACGCCAGCGTCATATTCAGAGAGGCTGTACTCGCTGATAAAGCGCTCACGGCGAGCATCGGGTAGCTCTGGCAGTGTGGCGCGAATCGCTTCAACATACTCGTCATCCACTACCACGGGTAAGAGGTCGGGGCAGGGGAAGTAACGGTAGTCGTTCGCGTCCTCTTTTGAGCGCATAGAGCGCGTCTCATTACGCTCTGGGTCGTAGAGACGTGTCTCTTGAACCACTTTGCCGCCGTCTTCGATCAGGTCTATCTGGCGGGCCACTTCGGTATCAATAGCACGCTCAATGAAGCGGAAGGAGTTGATGTTCTTAAGCTCCGTGCGGGTGCCGTACTCCTCTTGCCCTTTGGGGCGGATGGAGACGTTACAGTCACAACGCATCGAGCCTTCGGCCATGTTACCGTCACAGATACCGAGCGTTGTCACGATCGCGTGTATCTTGCGAGCGTACTCAGCAGCCTCTTTCGAGGTGCGCATGTCTGGCTCGGAGACGATCTCAATCAGCGGGGTGCCGGCGCGGTTCAGGTCGATCCCTGACATACCGTGGAAGTCTTCGTGCAGCGACTTTCCAGCGTCCTCTTCGAGGTGTGCATGGTGTATGCGCACGCGGCGCGAACCCTCGTCTGTGGTGATATCAACATACCCCGCGCCAACAACTGGCTTCTCTAACTGAGTTGTTTGGTAGCCCTTCGGCAAATCTGGGTAAAAGTAGTTCTTACGCTCGAATACAGCGCGTTTGCCAATCTCTGCATTAATCGCCAAACCGAACATGATCGCCATGCGTTGGGCATTCTCGTTGAACACTGGCAGTGTGCCCGGCAAGGCCAAATCGACGGCGCATGCCTGGGTGTTTGGCTCAGCACCGAATGCAGTGCTGGCGCCTGAAAATATCTTTGTTTGGGTTGAGAGCTGAACGTGGATCTCAAGCCCGATTACGGTTTCCCATTCCATGTCTTAACCCCTTAAATTCCGGCTGGTGTCTGTTTGTGCCAATCAGTGACCTGTTGGAACTGATGAGCAACGTTAAGCAGACGCGCTTCGTCGAAATGGTTACCGATCAGCTGCATGCCGACGGGTAGCCCCTCAACTATGCCACAGGGCACAGACATGCCGGGCAGGCCGGCGAGATTGAGCGACAGAGTAAAGATATCCTCCATGTACATCGAGACTGGGTCGTTGTTTTTCTCGCCAATTTTGAATGCCGGGTGTGGAGTGGTTGGGCCAATTATTAGGTCCACTTCATTGAAAGCTTCGAGGAAGTCCTGCTGAATCAGACGACGGATCTGCTGCGCTTTGTTGTAGTAGGCGTCGTAGTAGCCGGCACAGAGCGCGTAGGTTCCCACCATGATGCGGCGTTTAACCTCGGCACCAAACCCCTCTTTGCGGCTGCGCGTGTACAGGTCCATAAGATCCTGTGGGTTTTCACAGCGGTGGCCGTAGCGCACACCGTCAAAGCGAGACAGGTTAGACGAAGCTTCTGCCGGAGCGATGATGTAGTAGGCAGGAATCGACATGCGCGTGCGCGGCAGGCTAATCTCTTTTACGGTCGCACCGAGCTTCTCAAGCTCTCTAATACCCGCTTGAACGCGTTCAGCGATCTGTGGGTCGAGGTCATCACTCATGTACTCTTTGGGTACACCGATACGAAGGCCGCTGATAGAGTCGTTGAGTGTAGCGCTGTAGTCCTCAACATCACGCTGTGATGAAGTTGAGTCCATCTTATCGAAGCCTGACATCACGTTGAGCATCAAGGCGCAGTCTTCTGCGCTCTGGGCCATGGGGCCGCCCTGATCGAGTGAAGAGGCGTACGCGACCATGCCGTAGCGCGATACGCGGCCGTAGGTGGGTTTGATTCCAGTTATGCCACA
>JABXHP010000400.1 GCA_013373575.1 Oceanospirillaceae bacterium
AGGCGCGGAGGCGAATGAGACAATCGACTTCAGCCTAGACGCCTCCAACATGGCATCGTTGGCGGGCAGCAGCGAGGCGAGCACCGCCGACCGTCTAAGCACCATCGATGAGGCACTGAGTCAGCTGACTCAGACACAGGCAGATATCGGTGCGGTGAGTAATCGCTTGGAGTCCACGGCTAGCAGTCTTAGCAATGCTAACCAAATCGCGCAGGAGGCTTATTCGCGGGTGATGGACACCGATTATGCAGCGGCATCGGCTGAGAAAGCGCGGCTCGACCTGCAGAAACAGGTAACCATCGCACTACTGAGCCAAGCCAACGCGCAAAAGGATGATGTACTGCGCCTGCTTAACGCATAGCCTTTAATCTGCCCCCGCTGCAGGTACACCGTCTGCTCGTAGGGCAGTACAGGGCCTAAAACGTAAAAACGCCGACATTCGTCAGCGTTTTTTTCAAAGATCCAGCGGTCACGCATGCCTATTCGGTGGCTATATATTTGTCAGGCTTTCCGCACTGCTCCGCCTTGCAGAAGCTAGCCGCTTGGCACCTGGGTGCCTGAAAGATTAGTCTTTCTGGCCACGCATTTCAGGAGGAATTTGTGACCATCCATCAAGCACCTCGCCAATCAGCTTTGCAGCTTCATTAAGCCTATCAATGCTGTTCTCACGGTTGGCATGCATCAGCGTTACCGTGATGTAGCTGTAGAGCGATTCTAGGTTCTGCGCCAGTTCACCACCAGCCTTAACATCCAGACACTCTTTCAGTTCAACCACAATAGAGGAGGCTTTGTTAATCTGCATCGTGCGCGCTTCAATATCTTTGCGCTCAATAGCGCCTTTCGCCTTGGCAATAGCCTCTAGAGCACCTGTTAACAGCATACTGATTAACTGATGCGGAGAGGCAGTCTGTGCACTCGCCCCTAAATCAACACTGCGATACGCTTGAACACCGACCATCTTAGGCTCCTACTTAAACTTGAACTAACAACAGAAGGGTTAGCGACACCCCTATAAAAATCTTGAGCGATTTCGGTTAATTTCGTTGCGCTGTGAAGGCCAACCTATCCGCTAGACCCTCAAGCGAAGAGCCCGATGCATTGAGCGAGCTGATGATACGCTCCATTGCTATGAACTGTGATGTCAGGCGCGCTTCATAAGCCTCTATCCTGCGATCCAGCTTCTCACGTTCATCATCAATTCTATCGAACTGAGTCTCGATGCTATCTTCACGGGCAGCGACTGGACCGCCGGCGCCGAGGAAACGTTCAATCAGCGAGGTTAAGCCACCCGCCACACCGCGAGAGAAGTTCACCGTAAATGGGTCTACACTGGCAGCGCCCTCAAGCGCGGTAAAGGTGAGACCGTAGGCTGGGCTGTCTATGCTGGGAAGCAGCACACGGCCCGCGCCAAAGCCCGCCTCGCCATTAATCGTACCCACAACGTCTAAACCCTCGGTACCACTGCCGATGCTCAGCCCAAGAGTACCCATATCGGCACCCACTGCAGTTATCTCCACAGTGGAGGCACTGCCATAGCGCCGACTTACGATCTCGAGCTTGTTATCCGCTGTAACACTAACATCCACCTTCTGCCCCTGCTCCGACAGATTTGAATCCGCATTTATCAGCGCTTCTAAATCTGATGCCATAGCTGCAGCGCTGGCGTATGCCGTGTTGAGGGTGAGGGTGTTGGTGCTTACCCCATCAATGGATAGCTTAAGCGTAAAGTCGCCGCTAGAGGTATCAAAGCCGGCGATGGTGCCGCCTGTAAGGGAGCCTTGCGTGGCATCCTGGGTGATCTCAACCTCATAGGCGCCGGTTTCAGTTTTGGAGATCTGACTCCCCTGCCCAACCTGCACACGCGTACTGGCGGATTTTGCGGTGGGGGCAAAGAGTGCTTCAATATCAGCAAAGTTGTTGGTTAGTGCGGTACTAAAAGTTTTCTCATCAATAGCCAAACTGCCGTCAAGATTAGTACGGATACCGATACTGGCGAGCGCGCTAAAGGTTCCCTGCACACCATCGACTGCCGAGTTCATGGTTTCACGAATTCGACTCACCAAGGATTTCGCCACAGTATCCGTGGAGAGGTCACCCTTTATCAGGTTGTTCTCCTCGTCGCGGCTTGAGCCAGTTATTCCCTTTGCAGTGGTCACAAAAAGGTTAAAACCTTCCACTAAGTCACGAATGGCCTGCTCCGCGATGGCCGTATCGGCCTCCACATTGAAACTAATTAGCTCGCCTTCGGCCTCACGGTTGAGGTTAAAGTCGAACCCTTCAATAACATCATCAAGCTTATTGGACTCTCGCGTGACTGACAGGCCGTTTACCACTACCAAGGCATCAGATGCTTGCTGTGTCTCGAGCACATCGGTGTAGGTGGTCTCGTTAAACTCCAATACACCCAACGAAGCACTGTTATCCGAAGTGATACGTACAGCATTGCTAGCGCCGCTGGGCATATTCACAACCAGTTGGTACTGGTCGCCTATTTTCAGTACCGACGCCGTAACACCCACATCCGCTTCATTGAGTTTCTGCACAATAGACGAGAGCGAGTCGCTGGTGTCTATCTCAATGGTAAGAGCATCTTTTTCGCCGTTGACAGTGAAAGTGTCAGGAATATCGGAATCAACGCCGCTGTAGGTCCAATCACCAAACTCAAAAGTTAGCTTCCCGGAGAGGCCCAGACTCGTATCTTTGTTATCGGCGGTTTCCAGCACCAATGACTGGGCTTTGGCAACCTTCTGTACCTCAATCTGGTAGCTGCCCACTTGGGCACCGGCTGAAATTGAGTTGGGCGTTAGGATATCGGTATCGGGAAAGGCGACAGAGCGCGCATTAAAGGTATCGTTGTCGGCTGTAATAGAGACGAGTGACTGAAAATCAGACAGAGCGCTTTTTAGCGCGCCATAGGCAGAGATCTGTGCGTCAAGTTTCGCCTCGCGCGTATCTAACCGGCTCTCTACCGGTGAGCGC
This sequence comes from Oceanospirillaceae bacterium, assembly GCA_013373575.1. Classification (GTDB taxonomy): domain Bacteria; phylum Pseudomonadota; class Gammaproteobacteria; order Pseudomonadales; family Balneatricaceae; genus Marinobacterium_E. Next base: position 2,980 of record JABXHP010000400.1, read on the forward strand.
TCAACCTCAACAAGGCTGGTAATAAGGTTGGTAACGTCAATGCCAGAACCGGCACCGAGCGAGCTAATAATATTGGACATACTGCACCTGATCCTTCTGATACCGCGGGGCGCAGCCCCGTGGACATCAGTTTAGCAGAGACCGGGCGGTTTAATCAGATGTCGCGGTTGAAGATAACGCCCATCACCTGATCGAGGTTCTCAGCGATCTTAATCGCCTCGGGCCCAGGTATCTGCCGAATAACCTCTTGTGATGTTTTATCGACCACTTTGACGATAACTTGATTGCTATTTTCATCCACTGAAAAGTTAAGACGGCGCTGGCCGTTCTGCATCAACTGGTTGAGCTGCTCGGCAGCTTTCTGCAAACGCTCCGCTGAAGACTCTACCGCCTCAGCTGCCATCTGTGAGGTCGCCTTAGGCGGAACGCGCGCCTCAACCGACTTCTGCACTACCTGTTGAGCTTGCGCGTTAGCCTGCAATCCCTGCGCCTGATTTACATTTCCGGAAGCATCAATACTCATTTTCCTATCCTCCGAGACCTATCTCCTAGAAAGGGCTAACCCCCGACGGAGCGGGGGTGCCTTTTGCAGTACTTAGATTACCAAGTACCCGTTTACTGTAGCAGTGACAGTACCGACTGAGGTGCTGCGTTAGCCTGAGCCAACATTGCAGTACCCGCCTGCTGAAGTACCTGAGCACGTGCCAGTGCTGCAGATTCAACCGCGAAGTCGGCATCCTGTACTCGGGAGCGCGCAGCTGCAGCGTTCTCAACTACGCTCGACAGGTTGTTGATGGTGAATTCAAGGCGGTTACTTGCCGCACCGAGGTCACCACGTGCATCTGCGATGTAGTCCAAGGCCCGGTCTACAACTGCTATAGCGTCTTGCGCACCCGTCTGGGTTGATATGTCTATCGACGCAATAGAGTCGCCGTTAGCATTCACTATTCCAGCTAGATAAGCTTTGTCGCCACCGACCTCACTCAAACTGAAACCTTCCTGTGCCGTCAGCGCTATAGTGCCCTTGGTAACAACTCCAGTGGTGTCCTGAACAGATGCATCTATATTAGCAAAGAGGCCCGAGGCTCCCGTACCTGTTCCTGCTACGGTTACCTGAACATCAATATTTCGGCCATCTTCAGCGGTGAGTATCAGTTCGTTATTCGCATTAATCGATGCAACTATCCCCTCAGCAGTTGAAGTGCCACCGTTAGCAATAGTGGTGTTTATCGTACCGACCAAATTTCCGTCACTATCACCATCAAGTAGATCACCAGTGAACGACACTAGTTCACCATTGATCGTCAAATCCAGGTCGGTTAAAGAGCCTGCCGATATTTCACCCAAGTTCATTACTGTCAGCGCTGTTGCTCTAATTTCATCTTTTAAGCCCGCGGTGGAGTTTATCGCGCTGGCTATGGCCTCAGCGCTATCATCGTCATCGACTACCGAACTACCTGTGAAACCGGCAGGATCGAATACGACATTGTATCCGTTGATCGTGAGATCCCCTGTTGATAAGCTCTCAAACGTGTTACCAGCTGCTGCGGTTGTTAGCGCACTTACGACCGTCTGCGACGAGAAACCAGCTGTATTATCACCCACCAATTCAATATTGCTGCCACTGAGGGTCACCGTGCCAGCATAAGTTTGGCCAGTTAAATCAGCTGTTGACAGATCAAAATCCGCTAATGTAATCCCTGCCCCAAAACCAGTTGTAGCGTTAGTTTCCGTCGCTGCGTTGATATCGCCATCGACTTGGATTTGAATATTACGTCCATCAGTCGCGGTAAGCACCAAAGCGTTTGTATCCAAAGAAGCCGTCACTCCCGTAAGGGATGATTTCGCATTGATTGCTGATACGAGGTCTTCTCGGGTTTTGACAGTACCAGTAATGTCTTCACCGTTTATGGTTAAGTCGCCAGCGCCTAGAGTTGTGCTTGCAGCGGAAAAGTCGTTGTTTGCTGCTGCGTTCGCATAGTTCACACCGCCTATACTAAGCGTATCTCCAGATGCGAAGGCTGCTGTCGAAGTTATGGTTATGTCGCTGCCGCTAGCTGACTGAGCCCATAGCTTTGACCCATCTGTATCAAAGGTGAGATCGGCACCACCATAATTGGAGTTTAGATCAGCCACAAATGCGTCAAGTGATACTGTACTGAAAGAACCAGATATATCTTCACCGTTTATATTTAGTTCTCCGGCTGCAATTGTGAGGGTTGACGGCGCATCCGTAACGGTAGTGGACGTACCCCCCGTCAAATTGAGAGCACCAGCATTTGCACCAACTGCCGTGAACGTCAATGAATCGCCGACAGCCGACGCAGTATCTTGAGTAAAGATCAGACCTGTACCCGTTCCGTCAACAGTAACAGTGATACCTGACAAGTCTTCATTTAGCATAGCAGCTAACTCTACCTGAGTTAGGTTAGAGGTACTGGCTGGTGTTACGGCTGTAGTAGAAATGTCTACAGCCTGGCTCACACCGTTAATCTCCACAACGAACTGGTAGTCATTTGTACCCGAAATATCTATCCCAGTAGCACCTGCTGTACCAATCGCTCCAGTGCTATATGTAGCGCCTGAAGCTGCTGCCGCACCATCACCATCGGACAGAACTAAAGCCCCAAGGTCGGTCCACGTGGATATGTCGATGTCACCCAAATTAATTGAATTCGAAGCAACTGCTGACACTCCGGAAGTGACAGTTGTAGAGTTAATAGCCTCAGCAAGACCGAGTGCGCTGGCTCCGTTATCTGAAGATGATACAGTGTCGAAGCTACTGGCTGCAGGAATATCAACACCGTTAATTGAAAGATCACCATCTGCAACTGTGTCTAGAGTACCTGAAACACCAGATTGCTCAGCACTCACGGACTGCACGAGCTCAAAAGTACCTGTATTTTCGGTAGCGACTCCAGTGGTACCAAGTGACTCAGCATCAAAGCCGGTACCTGTATTAACGACAATACGCTCACCCGACTCTGCACCTACCTGGAGTTCGATATCACCTAGCGCACCGTCCAAAATCTTTAGACCGTTGAATGAGGTTGTTTCAGCGATACGTGTCAGCTCTGCTTTAAGCTGGGTCACCTCGGCATTCAGAGTCGCGCGGTTAGCGTCTGAGTAGATACCGTTGGCAGACTGGATAGACAGTTCGCGCATACGCTGCAGGATATTGGTGGTTTCGTCCAGTGCACCTTCCGCAGTCTGGATGAGTGAGATACCGTCGTTCGCGTTGCGGATAGCGATATTGAGACCACGCTCCTGCGAGGTAAAACGGTTGATAATCGCAAGACCCGCCGCATCGTCTGCTGCTGAGTTTACGCGTTTACCGCTGGAGAGACGCTCCATCGCGGTGTTCATATCATTCTGTGATGTACGCAGGTTGTTCTGCGCATTGATCGACATGATGTTTGTGTTAATTACCATTGACATGAGTGTTCTCCTCATTAATCGCGCAACTTAAGCGCTCTAAGCAATTTCAAGGCTTTGAAGATGCTGAACGCTTCTTCCGTAGAAGGGTTATCGGCGATAGGGAGGGTAGCTTTAACAATTCATCCCATTTTTTTTATTAAATCTGAAAAACCGAGATTCTATGCGGGGTACAGCTCGGTTGTATGGGTTTATACTGTAAACAGTTGATAGGAGAACCAGATGACAGATGTGACACGTCTCGCCAACGCGATACTCAGCCAAACCCAGGAGATGGTACGTTTGGCCGAATCAGGTGATCTAGAGGCGTTTAGAGGTTCGCAAATAGAGCGCGACCGTTTAATCGCACAGCTAGAGAGTGACCCTCTGGAGGTTGAGACACCCGAAGCAGTGCGTGAAACACTAATTGCCGCACACCACCTAAACGATCAACTCAGGGACGCGCTGCAGACGCAGGAGCGCCGGCTTTTGGATCAAAAGTCAGAGCTAAGGCGCGGCCAAACGATGCGCCGCGCCTATGGTGAAAACAACTAGTGGCTTAGTGCTGCCGCTTAACGCAAGTAGTCGAACAGCGAGAGCCCCTGTATTTTGGCAAAGCTTGCATAAGCCGCTTCTAGTGCCAACTGTCTGCGCGCTAGGTCGGTAGAGGCTTTGGCGTAGTCGACATCCTCAATCGCAGAGAGCGTGGTTTGCGTCATCAGTTTAAAGTCGAAATTACTCGACTCGGCACGATTCACCGCATTCTGGCGCGAGCCGATAGTTGACATAGTGTCCCCAACACGCGACTGCGCCTCTCCTAACTGAAGCAGGAACTGATCCATATGTGCATTGAAATCTGCTAAAGAATCCGCGCTGAACTCGCGAGGGCGACGCAGTTCGGTTACTGTGTCTTGGAGCGCGTTAAGTATATTAGTTTTATCTTGATTGAAGCGCAGCAAGGCTTCTGTAGGCGGAACATACCCCAGGGTCGCATCGAAATCTTGCTGTTCAGTTGGTAGTTCAAGATCAATCTCCGCCCCACCAAGGCCTGTCAGAGTAATATTGTTGTCTTTGAACCCTAGCTCATCCGCTATCGCTGCATCGACGTTCGCGAATTGCAATACAGCGGCCGGATCCTGCGCTGTAAAGGTGAATCCATCTGTTGAGTCATACCCAACTTGGATCCCTCTGCTAGACAGCAAAGTATCCTTGTCGATTTGCTGCTGAATATCATCTACCAGTAAGTTGATGTTGGTACTCGAGTAGGTGCCAGCGGTTAGCTCGAGCTTTTCGCTGACAACCCCATCTACTCGAATGCTAAATCCATCATTGGCGGAAACATTTATGGGTAAATCAGACTCCTCAAAAGGCGATACTAGGACGCCGATCCCTGCAGGGAAGGCACCTGAGTCAAGCTCCGCTCCGCTGGGGTCTGCCACCGACCAACTATAGCCGGATGCTGAGTAGGCCATACTCAACTGCAAAGGGCTGTTGCCGTCACTCAGCATGTAACTGGTGTAATCCGTAGAGTCTGCAATTCTGATATCAGTTATCAGGCTATCTTCGCCACCGACGACACGCATACCTGGGAGTTGCAGGGCGGGGTCGACTTCAAAAGTCAGCTGGGTACCAACAGATATACTGGGTGTGAAGTTTAGGCTCCAACCTTCGAGCTGCGCAGTTACTTCTGAACCTATACCAACGAACGCACCAGTTACCTCGACGCCTTCGGTATCAGTAACGGGATTACCATTCACATCCAGAAGTGTGTATGTGTAAACATCGTCACTGAGGTCAGCTGTACCTTGATCGCCACCGGCTGTAGCGTCTAACTGAACCTCAAGAGTAAACGGGCCAAACTCAGCGAACTGCGACTGCATTGCTTCAATATTCTGCACTTCAATCGAGCTCTCTGGCTGTGACCAGATAGCCTGAGTGCCCTCTGAGTCAGATGGCGTAACGTTAAGATCGAACCCTGGTAAGTTTAAGGTGAGATTAGGCGGGGACTCCGAAGTTGGCGCCTGTGGGGCCCAACTTCCAGTTAACACCGCCGGAGTTTCAGCCTGAGTCAGAGGGTCTATCGCTGTATATTCGAGAGTATATGTGAATAAACTGCCATTACCGTTTGTATCCGCGACCTCGAGGCTAAGTGGTCCGTAATTTGAGAAGTATGCCTGCGCAAGATCTGGATCGCTTGTCGGCAAAGGCGCTGATGCTGATGCTGATGCTGATGTTGTAGCGCTGATTCCTGTGCCATTAGTAGTCGTAAAAATCGGCTCATCACGAAGTGCATCACTGTTTGGTAGCGAGAGCGTTAATGTTGCCCCTTTGATTTCAACCTTCAATTCATTTGGAAATGCCTCAAGGTCTGTGTAAGGCACATTTTCCAGCGGTCCGTCTGTAAGGGTGTAAACCGGGTTACCTGCACTATCGATTAGCGAGTAAACCAACACATCCTCTGGACCATCATTGATACGTGACGCACTCAAGCGCAAATCACCGACTGCACGCATTAGCTGGTTAAAGTCGTCTTGATCAGTAATCTCAACATCTACCAGAGCAGCAGCTAGATCGCCGCTAGCGCTTAGCCCAGAATCCCCTGAAATTGACTCAAACAGCGATCGGCCGGAGTCGGTTGAGTCCACATAAACTGAGCTGCCGATCTGGATTTCCCGGTTGCCAGCGTCGCCTTGGTAGACATATTGGCCATTTTCAAGCGCGTAGGCCGGGGTGGTGCCTTTACTGCCTGAGAAGAGGTACTCGCCTTTGGCATCGCGTGTATTCATGAGGTTAGCCGCGTAAGCGACTAGCTCCTCAAGCTCATAGCTAATAGCGCGGCGGTCAACGTCTGTTAGGGTGTTCGATGCCGCTTGCACACTGAGCTCGCGCACGCGGTCAAAGGCGAGGTTGAGGTTTGAAAGTGTTGTCTCTTCAAGGTCCAAACGTCGACGTGTCGCATCAATATTACTCTGAAAGATATCGATGCGTGACAGTTCACGATTCAAGTTAACGACTTGGTTGGCACCTACAGGATCATCCGCCAGTGAGGTAAAGTTCTTACCGCTCGAAATCTTATCCTGAATTTCGGCCAGTTTGGACTGACCTTCCATCATATTACGGTTAGCTTCGGTATAGAGCTGTGTGGTCGAGATACGCATTTCAATCTCTCCTACTTATCGCACTGCCGATATCAGACTATCGAAGATATCCTGATAGGCGGTAATTAGTCGTGTCGACGCGGTGTAGGCTTGCTGGTACTGGATAAGCTTTGCTGCCTCCTCGTCTAGGTTAACGCCTCTGACACTCTCGAGCGCATTCTCACTAGATGCCAGCACCGACTGATTGGCCATCAGTGACACCTTCACAACGTTAGCCTGCGTTCCCACCTTAGCAAGCAGTTGTCCATAGGCGTTTTGATAACTGAATCCGTTTACTGTTTCAGACACCTGCAGATTCGCCATTGCCAAAACGTTGGTATTGTCGGAAACGCCATCAGTGTTGTACTCAATCAAGAACCGATCGCCTGCTTTTGGCAAGTTACGCAGAGTAACCTGGTACAAGTCATTACCGTTGAGGTCTGTAAACACTATCGGCTCGCCCGAGACATACTCGAGGTTTTCCAGCCCATCAATCAAAGATGGATTATCTGGATCGGTCATATCATAAACATTGAAGGTAGGGGCATCGGAGCTACCGCCGTTGAATACGATCTCAACAGGGCGATCTAACTGACCCGGCCGCAAGGCAGACGTATTCTTGCCATCTAGGATTTCAATCAATTCAACTTCGGCATTGCCATCGTTAGAATCGGCGGGCGTTACACGAAGCGGCGAGGCGAGAGCCAGGGCCGACGGGTTACTGATCGCCAAACCCATACTTCTGGAACCGTTAATTGTTGGTTGCAGTAAAAACAGATCCCCTTTTTTAGGATCGCCGCCGCTATTGAGCTTAAAGGTAAAACCGTCCAGGCTCAGAGTTAGCGTGCGCTGCTGCCCGCTAGTTTCCACCACAAACGCGCCTTGTGGGCCCACCTCATCAACCACACTTAGGTCATCCATTTGGCTCGAAGTGATTATCTGTCCATCAGATAAGCGTTTAATTCGGAAAGTGTCTAACCCAGTAATCTCTACTTCGTAATCTGATGCGGTAAGTTGACCTACATCGTAGTAGGTCAATGATGTTGAAACCCCCGTTGTGGCGTTTGTCGCATCTGCCGATACTTGACCAAGGGTTATTGGGGTAAACAGATCTTGTCCCATTAAACCATTGAGATCGATCCCTTTACGGTGCTGCTCATTCATAGTTTGGCTGAAAACCAGAGCCAAACGGCCAACTTCATTACGGGCCGGCTGTAGAATTTCATCACGGTAGCTAAAGAGACCGCCTAATTCACCCTCACCTAGCAAACCTGTAATGTCGCCGCGCGTGTTTCCGCGCACAATCTGAACCTGAATTTGACTCGGGTCTGGGTTGCCATCTGCAATTTGCAGCCTAGCCGCCTGTCCAGATGTGACTAAAGGTTCGCCATTTGCGAGCAGCACACTATTCGTGACACCACCGTCGGAGGAGATAACGTCAATAGAGATGTAGCTAGAGAGTTCTTTGGTGAGTTGATCGCGCTCATCTAGCAAACTGTTGTAGTTTTGACTCGAAGACGCAAGGCTTGCTATGCGCACATTGAGTTGGGCAATATTTGTGGTGATGGAGTTTACTGAACTCACTATCGACCTCGACTCGCTCGTTAAACCGGATAACTGTTCAGTCAGCCGCTTGTCAAAGTCCTGAAAAGTCGAAACCAACGCACTTGCCTCGGCCAGCAGCAACTGTCTGTTGGCTATATAGAGCGGATCATCAACGGCACCTTGAAGTGCAGCAAAATAATTATCCATTGCTGCGGACAAGTTAGTGCTATCCGAAACCATAAGCTTATCTAACAGCTCGATCTTCTTAGCCTGCTGTTCACTGGAACTTAGTGCAGATTGGTCTCGCCATACCTGTTCTACTAGAAACTTGTCACTTATTCGCTGAATATCATTGATTGCCACACCAAGAATCGGCGGTTCTTGGGTCGCAAAGTTAACACGCTGACGAGAGTAGCCCTCGGTATTTACGTTGGAAATATTTTGACCAGTGTAGGCCAGAGCTGTGGAATTGGCATTCAGCGCCTGGGTACCGATACTTAATAAACCTGAACTCATCTTTCACTCTCCTCAGCCAGTTTCTGACTGAATAAACCGCCTTTAGCCCTGCTTATTGCCAACACCTAAGAGCGCAATTACGTCGGCGCTCAGGATGCGAGATATCTTGTTGGCATACTCGGGGTCGGTTGCGTATCCTGCCGCCTGCAGCTCCTGCAGGTAACGGACTGGGTTATCCGCCTGTTCA